>JAGQIT010001026.1 GCA_020431135.1 Myxococcales bacterium
GCGAGCTGTGCGCGGGCCTCTCCTCCTTCGCCGAGCTCGAGCGCGCCGATCTCCTCGCCCACCTCCAGGCGGCGGTCGCCGCCGCCGTCGGCGATCGCCTCGACCGCCTCGCGCCGACCCACCTGCGCCTGCCGAGCGGCCGCCGGGCGCCGATCCGCTACCCGGCCGACGACAGCGCCGCGCCGGCGATCAGCTCGCGCCTCCAGGACTTCTTCGGCGGCGATCAGGGCCCGCGGATCGCCGACGGCAGGGTCGCGCTCGTCCTCCACCTCCTCGCCCCCAACGGCCGCGACGTCCAGGTCACGACCGACCTCGCCGGCTTCTGGGATCGCCACTACCCGGAGCTGCGGCGGGCGCTGATGCGCCGCTACCCGCGGCACCCGTGGCCCGAGGATCCGCGCGTCGCCCCGCCGCCGCGGCCGCGTGACGGCGGTCGGCGGCGACGCTGAGGGGGGTGGTGGCGCTCGGCCGCTACCCAGGGATGTAGCCGACGTCGCAGCCGTAGCGGACGTCGAGCTTGGCCGCGAGGTCGGCCTGGACGACGGCGCAGGCCTGCGGGCAGAGGACGACGCTGTCGCCGTCGATGTAGAAGGCCTCGGCCTCGCAGTCGCCGAGGCTCGGCACCTGGTGGAAGGAGATCGGCTCGCCCTGGCCGTCGACGTAATAGTCGATCTCGACGGTGTCGAGGTCGATGGTCTCGCCCGGCGGCGGCTCGGGGATCGCGAACGCGCAGGCGATGGGCGTGGTGTCGACGACGTCCTTGGCGATCTCGTTGAAGAGCACGTCGAAGTCGTCGCTGAGGGCGAGGGGGAAGCGCCAGCCGCCGCTGACGATCGCCACCTGCTGGATCGAGCCGCCCTCGCCGGCGATCGGATCGTCGGGGAGCCAGGGCTCGGTCTGCGGGTCGTTGGCCGGCATCGTGACGATCGCGTGGAAGACGTAGTTGCGGTCGCCTGGGGCCCCGAAGTGCGGCGGCTGGAGGGCGAGGAGCGCCGCGTCGAACTGCTCACCGAGGGCGACGTCGCCGCTCGCCGACGTCGCGTCGGTCATCGCCAGGAAGACCTTGCGGCTGTCGTCGCGCAGGAAGTCCTGCCAGCCCTGCGGCGCGAGGCCGTGGGGATCGGCGGCCGCGTACCAGGCGAGGATGTTGTCGAGGAACGCGCCCGAGCCGGTGCTGTTGTCGTAGTGCTTGTAGCGCTCGGTGATCGCCGGGATCGCCGGCGGCGGGTTGCAGTCGGTCCCGGAGAGCGGCGCGCGGATGCAGATCGAAAGCTGCCCGCCCGGCGGGTAGTCGCCGAGGACGATGACGCGATAGTCGACGCCGCTGTCCTCGAGGATCTGGGCGAAGTCGTCGTTGATGCTGTTCTCGACCGCGGCGATCGCCGCCTGCATTGAGTTGGAGGTGTCGACGACGATGATGACGTCGACGCCGATGCTCTCGACCTGCGGCTCGAGGGAGGAGGCGACGCACTCGCCGGTGTCGGCCGGGAGGTCGTCGCCGGGGCCGAGGTCGAGCTTTGCCCCGGTCGTCGCGGTCGCGGTCCCGTCGCTGGCGGCGCTGTCGCTGTCGATGCCTGTGGTCGTCGAGGCGGTCGTCGTCGCGGTCGCGGACGCGCTCGTGATCCCGGTCGCGGTCGCGGTCGCGGTCGCGGTCCCGTCGCCTCCGCCGCCGGCGCAGGCCGAGGTGAGGGCGATGGCGAGGGCGGCGGGCGTCGCAAGAGCGGCGTGGGGGCGGAGCATGGGGCGACGATAGCGGATCCGGGATCGTGGGATCGCGTGATCATCCGCGCGTTGATCGCCCGCGTGCGGCGAGAGAATTGCCGCGGACTATGGCCAATCGGGCGGCTCTCTGCGCGGCGGCGGCCTCGTCGTCGCGCGCCGCGGTGGTTCTCGCGCAGGCGCGACGCCGTGAGCTCGCTATGAGCATTGATGGGTCGCGCGGCTGCGTTCACCGCGAATTCCGTCGAGAGTGACCGGACCTCGCTGGTGGAGTCAGACGCGAGCGAGCGGAGTCCGAGCCCCATCGCGGCTCGGACTCCGCTCGCGCGGCGGCGACGGAGGGCAGCGAGGCTCGGCGGTCCTGCGCCGGGTATCGCTCGTCGCTCAGTCGTCGGCCGCGGGGCTCGGGGCGCCCTCGACGTACCCGAGGTCCCGCAGCACGCTCCACGCGTCGACGACGGCCGTC
>JAGQIT010001027.1 GCA_020431135.1 Myxococcales bacterium
CTCGCGCTCGGGCCTGAGGCAGGAGGCGATCCGGAGACTCGGGCCGCAGTGCGTCTCCTCGCCGGTCGCGCCCACCTGGCGCTCGGCGACCGCGAGAGCGCGCGCGAGGAGGCCGACGCCGCCCGCGACATCGTCGCTCCGGCGGCGCGACGCGAGCTCGCTCGCCTGCTCGCCGAGCTCGACGCCCCGCCGCTGCAGCCGTGAAGGGCTCCGCCCGCACGGCCCTTCATCGACGCGCGTCTGGGTCGCCTGCCTGCCCATGTCTCGGCGGGAGGCCTGGCGACCGCGCTAGCGAGCCGCCGCGTCGAGGCTCGCCACGGGCGGCTCGCTCGCGTCCCGCGGCGGGAGCTCGCGCCCGTCGCTGTTGAGCACCCAGGTGCAGCTGTGACGATACGTCCCGTACGGATTGGCGCCGGTCTCACAGTGCTCGACGTAGGTCGCCTGGCGCGCGCAGCCGCGGACGCCGACGCTGCGCTCGTCGAGCGGCACCGTCTCGAGGGCGTCGGCAGGGCACTGGAGATCGAAGGCCGCGCGGCGGATGAGCTGGCCCTCGGTCGCCGACGCGGTCGCGCAGGCGCAGGCGAGGAGCGCGAGGGCGGCGATGAGGACCCGAGGGGCGGGGCGGGCGTATGCGCGCGTCGACATCGGCGCTAGGAATCGCCGACGTGAGGGCCGCGGTCAAGCGCTCGGCGCAGGCCCGCTTGATCGCGGCCACACGCGCGCGCGAAGGACCTCACACGGATTTGGAACGAAGTTCGACGGCGTCTCTGGGACAACCGGCGAGGACGCCCGCGGGTCGCCTCCGAGCGCCTCAAGGGCCGCATGAACAAGCTGCTAGAGTCGCCTTGGATGGGGACCGATGCCGGCGCGACGTGACGTGGGGACGCGGAGCGACGCCGGCGCCCAGACCCTCGACGTCGGCCGCGCGCAGGTCACCGGCGACGGGGCGACGCTCGCCGCCGACGAGGCGGAGGTCACTCAGCGCCAGCGCCCGCGGCGTCCGGCGAAGGTGTCGCAAGGGACAGCCTCTTCCCGGCGGGCGCGCGGCGACGTCGTCGGCCGCTACGTCCTCCTCTCCGCGCTCGGCGAGGGCGGCATGGGCGTGGTGTGGGCGGCCTACGATCCCGAGCTCGATCGCCGCCTCGCGCTCAAGCTGCTGCGGCGCGGCGGCTCCTCCGAGCGGCTCCTGCGCGAGGCGCAGGCGCTCGCCCGCCTCGCCCACCCGAACGTCGTCGCGATCCACGACGTCGGGGTCGACGGCGGCGACGTCTGGCTGGCGATGGAGCTCGTCGTCGGTCGGACGCTCGAGGACTGGCTCGCCGCCGATCCCGGGAGGGGCTGGCGCGAGCTCCTCAAGGTGCTCCTGCCGGCGGGGTGGGGCGTCGCCGCGGCCCACGAGGCCGGGCTCATCCACCGCGACCTCAAGCCGGCGAACCTGATGATCGGCGACGACGGCCGGGCGCGGGTCATGGACTTCGGCCTCGCCCGCGCCGGCGATCTTGAGGCCGAGGTGAGCACTGTGGAGGAGAGCGACCCGCTGGCGTCGTCGCAGGTCTCGCTCCTCGGCTCGTCGGTGACCCGCGCGGGGGCGATCCTCGGGACCCCGGCCTACATGCCGCCGGAGCA
>JAGQIT010001028.1:0-2255 GCA_020431135.1 Myxococcales bacterium
CGCGCGCCTCGTCTTCTCGTTCGCGCGACGACGCTGCGATGAGCTGATCGGTTGAGAAACTCGAGGTCGCCGGGCGCCGCGACGCGCCCCTGATCCGCGAGGTGTGCTCCTACTCCGCGAAGAGCGTCACCTGAGCGGTCCGCGGCGGGGTCGTCCGCGGGCGCCGGCGGCTGCGGGGGCCCTGCGTCGCCGGGCCGCGGGAGGTCGCCGGTCCGCGGGTGATCGTCGGCTTCGGCGGCGTCGTGCGGGTCCGCAGCTCGAGGGGCCGGGCGGCGACGTCGGTGACGCTCGAGTCGAGGCGGCGGGCGGCGCGGAAGAGGGCGTCGGCCTCGGCCGCCGGGCGGCCGTGCTGGCGGCAGAGGGCGACGACCGCGAGGAGCGGGCGGGCGAAGGTCGCGGCGAGGCCGCGGAGCAGCGCCGGGCTCGTCCGGTGGTGGCCCTGGAGATCGTCGCGGCGCTGCTCGTGGAGGAGGCCGTGGAGGAGCGCCGCCTGGCGCAGGGCGACCTCCGTGGTCGGACCGAAGGACCACAGCTCCTCGGCGAGCCAGCGGAAGACCGGGCGCCCGGCGACCCCGAGGGCGCGGGCCGAGTCGAGGGCCTGGGCGCGGTAGTCCTGGCTGCCGCCGGCGGGGAGCGGCGCCTTCTGGCCGGCGGGGGTGCGGGCGAGCTCGAGGCTGAGCTCGAGGAGCGACGGCGGCGCGGCGCCGAGGGAGCGGACCCAGCGGTCGAGCGCCTCGATGGTGGCGACGTCGAGGCCGAGGCTGACGGCGAGGCGGCCGGCCTCGGTGGCGACGAGCCCGTGACCCGTGCGGTAGGTGATGACGCCGGCGTCCATGCAGCGCTCGATGGCCGCGTCGAGGGCGAGCGAGAAGCCCTCGCGCGCGTCGCCGGCGGCGCTGAGGCGGCGGTAGCAGGCGTGGCCGGCGAAGCTCATCAGGAGCATGCGGCGCAGCTCGCCGGCGTGGCCGACCCGGCCGGTGACGGTCATCTGGACGAGCACCGGCTCGAGGGGCAGCTCGGGGATCGCGTCGACGCTGGCGACGGTGAGGTCGAGCTGCTCCGCCGCGCGCTCGATGGCCGCGTCGAGCCAGCGGGCGATCGTCGCCTCGGGGGCGTCGGCGGCCGCGAGAGCGACGATCCGCGGCGGCAGGGCCGAGGCGCGGAGGAGGGTGAGGGGGCGATCCCAGCGGCAGCTCAGAGTCGGGTCGACGAGCGCCTCGACGCCGTCGACGATCACCAGGCCGAGGCTCTCGGCGAGCTGCGGCGCCCGGGTGAGGAGGTCGCCGAGGCGCTGGATCGAGATGACGAGGAGGTCGAAGGAGCCGCGGACGACGGCGCGGTCGTCCGCGTGCACGCGCTGGCTGGCGCCGACCAGGCGGAGCTCGCCGAGGTCGCGGGCGCGGAGCGCCTCGAGGCGGGCGTCGACGGCGTCGGCGTCCGGGACGGCGATCGCCACGCGGGCGGCGGTCCGCGCGGTCTCGACGGCGAGGGCGTCGGCGGCCGCGAGGCGCCGCTCGGGCGCGTCGGCGATCAGGAGGTTGCGGTGATCGAGGGCGCTCTCGCGGGCCCAGAGGGGGGTGAGCTCGGCGAGCTCGGCGGCGATGGGGCGGGCTGCGATCGTCATGGGGCGACCCTATGAGCCACCTCTGACAAAACCGGTCACAGGTCGAAGGACGAATTTGGGCGCCCAAAACGGCGGTTCAAGCGAGGTGCGCGGATCGCAGCGTCACACCTGTGTCAGGGCGCCGGCGATCGCGGGGGTCGCTGGCGCCCGCGCCGGGCCCGTGGCTTACTGGGGCGGACCCGCCCGTGCCGCGCGCCGACGAACGCTACGCCCCCGCCCGCCGCCTCGAGGCGGTCCGCGACGTCCTCAACGTCACCGGCGGCGCGAGCCTCTACGACATCGCCGATCGCCTCGGCGTCAGCACGCGCACGGCGATCCGCTACCTCAAGGCCCTCGAGGCCTCCGGCGCGCCGCTCTACGAGGAGCTCGACGGCAAGAAGAAGATCTGGCGGCTGATGGCCAGCGCCCGCCAGCAGACCATCACCCTGACCACCAGCCAGATGGTCTCGCTGGCGATGTCGCGGCGGGTCTTCGACTTCCTCGCCGGCACCGGCTTTAAAGAGGACCTCGACGACGTCTTCGAGCGCTTGGAGAGCACCCTCCAGCGCAGCGACTTCGTCGCCGCCAAGAACCTCGACCGCAAGATCTACGACGTCAACGAGGCGCCGCACCGCTACGAGGGGCGGATCGA
>JAGQIT010001028.1:2293-4521 GCA_020431135.1 Myxococcales bacterium
CTCAAGGTCACCTACGCCCGGGCCGGCGGCGGCGAGAGCAGCTTCCTCCTCGATCCCTACACCCTCCTCGTCTACAAGAAGGGGCTCTACCTCGTCGGCTACAGCCACCGCCACGAGGCCCTGCGCACCTTCTCGCTCGACGCCTTCCGCGACGTCACCTGGCTGCGCGGCGAGGGCTTCGACTACCCCGAGGACTACCACCCGTCGCAGATCGCCGAGGGGGCCTTCGGCCTGATCAAGGGCGATCCTTGCCACGTCCGGATCCGCTTCGACAGGATCGTCGCGCGCTACGTCAAGCGCCGGATCTGGCACCCGAGCCAGGAGATCGTCGAGCTCGAGGACGGCGGCCTCGAGCTCCACATGGACGTCCTCGGCTTCCTCGAGATCCGCTCGTGGGTCCTGTCGTTCGGCGACAAGGCCGAGGTGCTCGAGCCGGCGGGGCTGCGCGCGGTGGTCATCGACGAGCTGCGCAAGGCGCTCGCGCGCTACGGCGACGCCGACGCGCCGGGGCCGAGCGACGGCGGCTGACTCGGACGGCTAGAGATCAAGGCCGCGGAGCGCCCAGGTGGCGCCGTCCCAGACCAGGAGATGGGCGCGGGCGTTGGCGAGCTGGTAGTCGGCCCATCTGCGCATCGGCTCGCCGAGCGCCCGACAGACGAGCGCCGCGTGGGCCATCTGGTGGCCGACGAGGGCGAGGCGCTCGCCGGGCGCGGCCTCAGCGACGATCCGTTCGAGCGCGGCCTCAACGCGGGCGCCGAGCTCGTCCATGCTCTCGCCGCCCGGGATCCGCGTGCTGCCCGGGTCGCGTCGCCACGCCGCGAAGAACGCGCTGTGGTGCGGCAGGGCCTCGGCGATCACATGGCCGTCGAGGTCGCCCTGATCGAGCTCGCGCAGATCGTCGACGATCGTCGGCTGGCGGCCGCGCTCGCCGAGGGCCGCGGCGGTCTCGAGGGCGCGGCGCTGCGGTGAGGCGAAGACCCGGTGGATCGCCCCGCCGAGGCGCTGGCCGAGGGCCGCGACCTCCTCGCGGCCGCGCGCGTCGAGCGACGGATCGGAGCGGCTGCCGCAGAAGCGGCGCTCGGCGTTGAAGGGCGTGCGGCCGTGGCGGATCAGGAGCACCGCGAGGTGGCCGTCCGCGACGGCGCGCTGCCATGGCGGCTCGGGAGCCATCGGCCGGAGCCTATCGCCTCGGCCCGCGCGGCGCACCTGCGGAGGTCGCGTGCCGCATGTTCGCCCGCCAGCGGCCTTCTATGCCTGTTTGCGACGGTCCTCGCGGAGACATCAGCGACCCCCCGGAGCGACCGGCGGTCCGGCTCAGCCGCCGGTCCGAGGTCCGTAGCCGGCATGTCCATATAGTCATGTTTGGCGCGCGGGAACCCGACATCTGTATGTCTAATTGGACATGTCTTTTTGTTCACTTCGGGGAGGGGCGCCGCCACGCCTTGCGAGCGCCGGCCCTCAGTGGTATCAAGAGAGGCGATAGTGGCAGATTAAGCCTCTCGTTTTTCGAATGGAGTAGCGCGATTGCGAAGGAAGCGTAGTTCACGACGTCCCCGAAATTCTGGCCCTCGCATCAACCATCGGATCCGGATCTCGCCGGTCCGCGTGGTCGGCGAAGACGGCGCTCAGCTCGGCGTAATGCCGACCGAGGAGGCCCTGGCGCGGGCGCAGGAGCGCGGCCTCGACCTCCTCGAGGTCGCCCCGAACGCCCGCCCGCCGGTCTGCAAGATCGTCGACGCGGGCAAGTGGAAGTACGAGCAGGCGAAGCTCGCGCGCGAGGCCAAGCGCAAGCAGTCGCACCACGAGACCAAGCAGATCAAGCTGCGGCCGAAGACCGACGACCACGACCTCGAGTTCAAGACGCGCCACGCCAAGCGCTTCCTCGAGGAGGGCAACAAGGTCCAGTTCGTCGTCCGCTTCCGCGGCCGCGAGAACGCCCACCCGGAGACGGGGCGCGCGGCGCTCGACAAGATCATGGCCGAGCTCACGGAGGTCGCCCGCCTCGAGCGGATGCCGAAGTACGAGAGCCGGATGATGACGATGCTCGTCGCGCCGAAGTAGGCGCGGCCCGGAGGACCGCGGAGGAGCGAGGAGAGCGCAGGTGCGCGCCTGCGCCGACGAGCGCGAGGGCGATCGTCGGCCAGCGCGCAACGGGGCGGGGGCGCGGTCGACCGCCTCGGAGATGCCGCGAATGTTGCCGCTACGCGCCGCGATCCATCTCTTCCCCA
>JAGQIT010001028.1:4585-8170 GCA_020431135.1 Myxococcales bacterium
GCGCGGCTCGTCGCGTGCCTGCGCCGCGAACGGGCGACCCTGGAGGCAGGAGAACCGCCGCGCGGCTCGCCTCAGTAGGTCTTAGCGACGTCGGCGACGGCGGCGTTCATCGCGTTGAGCACGCCGACGTAGCGCATGATCTTCAGCTTCGATCCCTCGATGTTGTAGTCGGGGGAGACCAGCGCCTGGGCGACGTTCATCTCGCCGCGGTCGAGCTTGACCCACAGCGCGTAGGGGGCGGTCGAACGGGCGAGCGCCCGCTTCTTGTCGAAGGGCTCGCCGCGCATGCGCGACGGCGCCTTCGCCGAGGTGAACTCGTGGCTGACGCAGCGGCCGCGGCTGAAGGTGAAGGTCGCCTGGCAGTCGTCGCCGTCGGGCGTGTCGAGGGCGCGGAGGATCAGCGTCTCCGAGAAGGACTTCGCCGCCCTCTGGAAGCGCGGCGAGCTGTTGAAGGCCTCGGCGATCGCGTCGATGCAGGCCTTCGTCCAAAAGCGCGGCGCAGTGCTCATCTCCCCCTCACTCCCCGTCTCGACGGCCCGCCGCGCGGCGGCGCGGCCCCGTCCTCGAACAGGCTAGCGCGCCGGCCTCGGCGGTGTCGCTGGTCGACTTCGAGCCGCGGCGCGCGGAGTCGACACGGGGCGGTGGCACAGGGCCGCCGCCGTGGGTAGTGTTGGCGCCGCAATGATCCCGACAGACGGTCTCCCCGCCGCCCTCATCCTCGACCTCGACGGCACCCTCATCGACGCCGAGCCGGTCCACGCCGAGGGCATCGCTCGAGTCTTCGCCGATCGCGGGATCACGCTGACGGAGGGCGAGCGCAGCTTCGTCATCGGCCACGCGTGGCAGGAGATCTACGCCCACCTGCGGACCTCCGCGCGCCTCGGCCTCGACCTCGAGGAGCTGAAGTCCCTGGCGATCGCCGCCAAGGAGGTGATGTTCGCTGAGGGCCTGACGATCCCGGTCAACGAGGGGGCGCCGGAGCTCGTGCGCACGGCGGTCGCGCTGGCGATCCCGACGGTGATCGTCAGCGGCTCGAGCCGGCGGGAGATCGAGCACGCGCTCCCGCACCTCGGGATCGCCGATCACCTGACGTTCTACATGGGCTGCGAGGACTACCCGCGCGGCAAGCCGGCGCCCGACGGCTTCCTCGCCGCGGCCTCGCGCCTCGGCGTCCCCGCGGCGCGCAGCCTCGTCGTCGAGGACAGCGAGGCGGGGATCGCCGCCGGCCTCGCCGCGGGGATGCGCGTGCTTGCGACCTCCTCCTGCAACCCCGCGCCGGGGAGCCCGGGGCACCAGGACCAGCGCCGGGCCCACCGCGTCGTCAGCTCGCTCGCGGGCCTCAGCGCCGACGACCTGCGCGCGCTGATGGGGGAGGGGCCTGCGTGAGCGGCCGCGGCGGCCCCCGCGACGAGGATGACGACGTCGGCGACGCGGGGGAGCTGCGTCTGCCGCCGTCGGCGCTCGCGCTCGTGCTCCTCCCGGACACTGAGGCCGCCTTCGACCCGCAAAAGCCCGTCCTGGGGGTCATCCCCGCCCAGCGCCTCGTCGACGACGCGCTCGCTGCGGGCTTCACCGCCGCCTACGCGGGCCCCGGCGTCCGCGCGAGCCTGCGCGGCGCCGAGGAGCTGGCGACAGGCGACGCGATCGACTGCGCGGCCCTGGTCGTCGTCGAGTCGGCGACGATCCACCGCGAGATCCTCCGCCTGATGGTCGAGCACCCGCTCGAGGTCGACGAGCGCTTCACCATCTACGACGACGTCGGCCGGCCCGCCGCGTGGTTCACCGGCTATCTCAAGCACCTGCCGGCGGTGATGCCGGTCTCCGAGGAGATCGCCTGGCCCGCCGAGGTCGGCCCCGCGGACGTCGCCCGCCTGGTCTACGCTGAGGATCGCCCGCGCGCGGAGGCGATCGTCCGGCGCTCGCGCGGCCTCGACGAGGGGGACACCTCGCTCTACTCGCGCTTCGTCGCCGGACCGCTGCTGCGCGGACTCGCGGCGGCGGAGCGGCCGCTCGCGCAGATCGAGCTCGTCGCCCTCACGCTCGCCGTCAGCTCGGGGGCGCTCGTCCTGCTCCACCCGTGGCTCGGCGCCGTCCTCGGCGCTCTCGCGCTCCTCCTCGGCGTCGAGATCGCCCGCCAGATCCCGGCGCTGCGTCAGCTCCGCGGCGGCGACGGGACGGCGTTCGTCTCCGAGGTCGTCGTCCGCCCCTTCGGTCACGCGGCCTTCGGCGCGGCCCTGACCTATGTGCTCGTCGCTGAGGAGATCCGCTCGGGCGCCGCCGACCTCGTGCTCCTCGGCATCGGCGGCGCCGCGGTCTTCTTCTCGCTCGTCCAGGCGCGTTCGCTCCTCCGCGAGCAGCGGACCGTCCCCCTCGAGCTGCCGAGCTCCGCGAGCCTCGCCGCCCGCCTCGGCGTCCGCTGGCCCGCGCGCTGGCGCGTGCCCCTGGCGATCGAGGTCCTCGCGCTCCTCCTCGCCGTCGCCGGGCCGAGCTTCGCCTGGGCGGTGATGGTGGTCGCCGGGCTGGCGCGGCTGTGGCGGTGGTTCGCCTCACCGGAGGCGGAGGAGGACGCCGGCGCGGTCGCCGATCGCGGGCGTCCGGACCTCGGCCGATCTCGGTGACAAATTTTTGCCGGCCGCCGTCGCCGCGCCTCGGGCTCGCCCCTGCGATCCCCGCGTAGAGCCGCGAGTTTGACCCCCTAGGGGGCCAGTGCTAGGTTTCCCGCTGCCCGCGCGACGCCGCGGGTTCTTCACACCATGGTACGCAAGATTCCCCTTCTTCCGCTCCGAGAGCTCATCGTCTTTCCCCACGAGGTCGTCCCCCTCTTCGTCGGCCGCGAGAAGTCGATCAACGCCCTCGAGGAGGCGATGGCCGGGGACCGCAGCATCCTCCTTTGCGCCCAGAAGAAGGCCAAGGTCAACGACCCCAAGCCCGACGGGATCCACGCCTACGGGACGATCGGCAGCATCATCCAGCTCCTGCGCCTCCCCGACGGCACGGTCAAGGTGCTCGTCGAGGGCAAGCAGCGCGCCCGGATCTCCGAGTACCTCGACAGCGACCGCTTCTTCCTCGTCGAGGTCGACGCCATCGACGCGCCGAACATCAGCCTCGAGGACGAGCCTGAGCTCGCCGCGCTGATGCGCTCGGTCCAGGCGACCTTCGAGAACTACGTCAAGCTCAACAAGCGCGTGCCGCCCGAGCTCGCGGTCAGCGTCCAGAGCATCGACAGCCCGTCGCGCCTCGCCGACACCATCGCCGCCCACGTCAACTTCAAGCTCTCCGCCAAGCAGGATCTGCTCGAGACCGAGTCGGTGCGCAGCCGCCTCGAGAAGCTCTACGAGCTGATGCAGAACGAGATCGAGATCCTCCAGGTGGAGAAGAAGATCCGGACGCGCGTCAAGAAGCAGATGGAGAAGAACCAGAAGGAGTACTACCTCAACGAGCAGATGCAGGCGATACAGAAGGAGCTCGGCTCGCAGGACGAGTTCAAGAACGAGATCGCCGAGCTCGAGGACCGCATCCGGCGCAAGAAGATGAGCCAGGAGGCGGCGGATCGCCTCAAGAAGGAGCTGCGCAAGCTCAAGATGA
>JAGQIT010001029.1 GCA_020431135.1 Myxococcales bacterium
CGCGTGCTCTCGCGCAGCCATCGTCGCAACTCTAGGCTTCATCAGAGCGCAGCTTTGCCGGGGGCAAGTGAGAGCGCGCGTCGAAGACTCGGACGGCCTCCTCGCTAGGAGGCCGCCCCGCGAGACCGCCTGTGCTCGCGCGCCGCCGTCGTCGGTGCGCTCAGTTCCGCCGAGGCGCCGCCCGGGCGCGCGGCCTGTGGGCGCGCGGGTTCGAGATCCCGCGCGTCGCTCGAACGATGCTCCGCGGCTGGTGTCCGAAGGGTCATAAACGGTCGCAGAGCAGGGGCCGAACCCCGCGCCGCACAGGCTATAAAAGCCGGCGATCGGAGCTGGATTGACGATGAAGCTGAAGCCGACGCGCGCCCCCTCGAAGAAACTCCTGCGCCTGCGGATGTCGCCCCTTCGACGCGCCTGCGTGGCGCTCCGCGTGGCCCTCGTCGCCGCGGGCGGCCTCGCCGCGAGCGCGGCCTTCGCCGCCGACATCTACGTCGACGCGAGCGCCGCGGACGGCGGCGACGGCAGCGAGGGGAGCCCCTTCAACGTCCTCCAGGCGGGGATCGACGCGGCCGCCCCGGGTGACACCGTCCACGTCCTCCCGGGGACCTACGCGCCGATCCAGACCAAGACCGACGGCGCTGACGGGGCGCGGATCACCGTCGTCGCCGAGCCGCCGCTCGAGGCCGTCGTCGCCGTCGAGGTCGACGATCAGATCGCCCTGCGGGCGCAGCACACCCACCACACCTTCGACGGCCTGGTCTTCGACGAGGGCTACCACCACCGCGACGCCGTGCTCACCGACGGCGCCGATCACCTCGAGCTCCTCGGCGTCGAGGTCCGCCGCAGCGATCGCGACTGCGTCGACCTGCGCACGGTCACCGACGTGCTCATTGCCGACAGCTACATTCACCACTGCGTCAACGGCGAGAACGGCGAGCAGCTCGACGCCCACGGGGTCACGGGCGACGCGGTCTTCGGCCTGACGATCCGCGACACCGAGATCTATATGGTCAGCGGCGACAGCGTCCAGCTCTCGCCGCCGCGCGAGCCCTGGGACGACCTCGTGATCGAGGGCTGCGTGCTGTGGAACGCGCCGCTCGACGAGGCCGTCGCCAGCCTGCCGGTCGGCGCCGTGATCGGCGAGAACGCCCTCGACACCAAGGTCGGCGACGGCCTCAACGGCGGCGGTCAGCGGCCGTCGGTCCACGTCATCGACACGGTCGTCGCCGGCTGGCGCGGGGCGATCACCAACCAGGCGGCGTTCAACCTCAAGGAGGAGATCGACGCCGTGATCGAGCGGGTCAGCGTCCGCGACAGCGAGATCGCCTTCCGCCTGCGCGCGCCGGCGACGGTCCGCGTCCAGAACGCGGTGGTCGAGGACGTCGACGTCGCCTTCCGCCTGGAGGACGGCCTCGACGGCGCCCGCCTCCTCCACAACACGATCGGCGCGCTCGTCGGCGCCGCCTTCACCGACGCGGGCGGCGACCCGGTCGGCCTCGTGGTCAAGAACAACCTCATCCTCGGCGATCTCGTGCCGCCGCCCGCCGACGGCGACCC
>JAGQIT010001030.1 GCA_020431135.1 Myxococcales bacterium
CGCGTCGACATCTACGCGCTCGGCGTGCTGATGTACAAACTGCTCACCAACAAGATGCCCTTCCCGGCGCCCAACGCCTACGGCACCTTGGCGAGGCAGCTCGACGGCGAGCCGATCCCCCTGCGTGAGGCGGCTCCCGAGCGTGAGATCCCTGAGATCCTCGAGAGGCTGATCCTCAAGGCGCTGGCGCGCGATCCCGACCAGCGCTTCCAGAGCGCCCTCGAGCTCCTCGACGCCCTGCGCGCGACCGCGGACGAGCTCCCCTCCGGCAGCCGCCTCCCCCGCGATCCCCGCGACTGGGGGCCGAACCAGGGGCCGAGCGAGCCCACGCCGCTGACGAACGCGCAGGAGCTCTCGGTGCTCGCCAGCGCGGCGGCGAACTCCGAGGCGGACCGCCGCCGCCTCCCCGCGCTGGTCATCGCGATCACGGCGGCGCTCTTCGGCGTCATCTTCGCCCTCGCCTTCATGCGCCCGGGGCAGGGGTCGTCGCTCCTCAGCTCCGCCAGCGAGAGGATCGACACCACCCTCACGGCCGTCGCCACCGAGTCGGCCCGCGAGCGCGACGAGGCGACGCCGCCCCCCGAGGTGCGGCCCCCGCCCCCAGAGACGATCGAGGCGCCCCCCCCTGCGCCCCCCGAGGCGATCGAGGCGCCGACGCCCGACAAGCCGAAGGCCCGCGCCGATCGCCTGCCGAAGACGCTCTCGGAGGCGGCCGTCCGCCGCCGGATCGCCCGGCAGAAGCAGGCCTTCGAGAAGTGCCGTGAGCGCTTCAGCGGCGGCCTCAACGCCGAGCACGAGCTCCAGGTGAGTCTCCTCATCGAGGGGTCGACAGGGGCGGTCAAGGAGATCAAGGATCTCAACGGCGGAGCGATCGCCCAGATGGGCGCCTGCGCGCTCAAGGCGGTCGAGAACACGACCTTCCCGGTCGCCGCAGGTGATACCAAGATCACCCACACGATCCGCTTCTAGCCCGCGAAGGCCCGAGCCGTGATGTCCCCCGTCGATAGCGATCCGAGGCGCGCCCGCATGTGCGGCGGACGTGGCGTCCTCGCGCTCGCCGTCGCCGCCCAGCTCGCGACCGCGGCGCCTGCCCACGCCAGCGACGCGACCTCCTCCGCGGAGACCGAGGCCGTCGACGCGCCCTCCGATCCGCTGCCGGAGGTCAACCGCTACCTCAAGGAGGCGGCGACCAAGACCGGCCAAGGGCACCACGTCGCGGCCGCCGATCTCTACATCGCGGCCTACGATCTCCTCGACGATCCGCGGCGCTTCCGCAACGAGCGCAGCTCGGTGATGTCGATGATCTACGGCGCCCTGATCGCGGCCTACGAGAGCGCCGAGAGCGACACCGCGAAGCTCAGCCGCGGCTGCCGCCTGCGCGGCCTCCTCGTCGCCTTCATCGACGATCTCGAGCGCAGCTACGGCGACGCCAGCGGGTCGTTCCCCGAGGTGGTCAACGCCCGCGACAAGCTCCAGAGCCTCGACCTGATGCTCGCGGCGCACGGCGAGCCCGAGGCCGTCTGCGCGACCTACGACGCGGCGGAGCCCCGCCGGGCGATCCCGATGCTCGACCCGGCGAAGCCCTCGCGGTCCTTCGATCAGTCGGCCAACGCCGGCGGGAGCTCCCCGTCCTTCATCGACCCCGCGGAGGACAACCCGGAGCGCCGCCGCGGCGCCCGCATAGCCGCCGTCGGCGGCGCTCTGATCGGCGTCGGCGCGATCGGCCTCGGGGTGATGACCCCCTTCCTCGTCCGCGGCGCGCAGATGCGGGACGAGGTCCAGGCGATCTACGACGTCGTGGAGGCCCGAGGCGACGGGGTGGTGACCGACGACGAATACGCCGAAGCCGAGTACTACGACGGGCAGGGCAGGCGGGCGAACGCGGTGGCGATCGCCACCGGCGTCACCGGCGGCGCGGCGCTGATCACCGGCGTCGCCCTCGCGGTGGTCGGTCGCAAGCGGATGCGGTCGGCGAAGATGTCCGTGTCACCGCAGGTCAGCCCGACGACCGCGGGGCTGTCGCTGCACATGCGCTTCTAGCCGCCTCGCCGGCGCGCTGCTGCCTCGTCGCTGACCAACTGCACTCGAGCGCGCCGCATCCTCGGCAGAGGATGAGGTCCAACGCGTCCCGCCTAGGCCGTGAGGAGCGACGCCAGGGTCGGGCCGATGATCTCGCGCCAGGCGTCCTCGCGGGTCGCGGCCTGCGCACGCGGATCGAGGCGGCCGTGAGCGGCGAGAACCTCGGGAGCGAAGGACGCCTCGTCGATCTCGAGGTCGACCGAGCGGAGCGCCGTCGCGGCCTCATCGAGGGCGAGCGCGACGGACGGATCGCCGCTGCCGAGGGCCCAGGCGACGGTCGCCCAAGCGAGCTCGGCGTGGCGGGTCTCGTC
>JAGQIT010001031.1 GCA_020431135.1 Myxococcales bacterium
GCCGACGCGCGCCACGGGACCTCGGTGGTCTGCCGTGCGAGCGCTGGGATCTGCGACGCGCAAGAGGTCTGCGACGGGACGAGCGTGGCGTGTCCCGCGAACTCGTATTCGTCGGGTCCGACCTCGTACCCGAGCACGGGCGCGAACGGGGCGTTCAACGCGACGAGCAACACGACGCTCGCGGGCGGAACGTACAACTTCACGACCTTCACGATCGCCGCGGGTGTGACGGTGACGGTGACGGGGACGACGCCTCTGGACATCCGTGTTCAGGGCGCGGTGAACATCCTCGGGACGCTGGACCTCTCGGGCGGCAACGGCGGCAACAGCCCCGGACACTCCTGCTGTGCGTCGGCGGGCGCTGCGGGCGGCGGCGGCGGCTCGGCGGGCGCCGCTCGGCGTCGGCCGCCGGGGCGTAGCGGCCGAGTACGCCGCGGACCTCGAGGTCCTGGAGCTCGAGGCGGGCGCCGGCGATCGACGACCAGTCGAGGTCGAGCTCGAGGTGGTCGACGTGGAGATCGACGCCGTCGCCCTTGCGCACCCGGAGGTCGCCGAGGGCGAGGCCGCCGCGGAGGAGCGAGAGCTCAGCGGCGCCGATCTCGACGGTGTAGCCGCGGGCCTCGCCGAGGCCCGCGAGGAGCCAGCCGAGGGTCGGGCGCAGGGCGACGGTCTGGAGGGCGACGACCGCGGTCGCGGCGACCACGAGGGCGAGGGCGAGGGCGCGGCGGAGGCGGCGGAGGCGGGGCTGCGTCGGCAGGCGCAGGCCGGTGAGCGCGGTGATCAGACCGACAGCGGCGCCGAGGAGCGAGGCCGCCGCGACGAGGCCGCCGGCGAGCACCTGGACCGCCGCGACCTCGGCGACGACGACGAGCAGCGCCTCCACGCCGGCGATGGTACCCCGGATCGTCGGCGCCAGCGCGGCGTCGGTGCGCGCACAGAGTCCGCCGAGGAGGGCGGCGCTGCGCGATGCCTCCGGGCGTCGATGCCCCCGCGGCGCCGGCGGTCGCGGAGGACTCGCTCACAGCGCGTCGAGGAAGGCCGCGAGGTCGCCGGCGCGGAACGCCTCGAGGGACCAGGGCGCGTCGCTGAGGTGACGGTCGTGGTCGGCGCGGAGAACGTAGACCTCGGCCGTCGCCAGGACGCCGGAGCGCAGGCGGATCGCGTGGCGCTCGCGCGCGTACAGGGGACCCTCGTAGTCGTCGAGGCGGGCGAGCGCGGCCGCCTCGAGATCGCGGACGAGCGCCCCGGGGACGCGCTCGTCCGGCGCCGGGCGGATCGCCGGATAGACCTCGCCGCGGAC
This sequence comes from Myxococcales bacterium, assembly GCA_020431135.1. Taxonomy (GTDB): domain Bacteria; phylum Myxococcota_A; class Polyangia; order Nannocystales; family Nannocystaceae; genus JADJRG01. The sequence goes on from JAGQIT010001031.1 coordinate 1,301, forward strand.
GCGCCGGCAGGCGAAGCCGGCGAGCTCGGCGGCGACGTACGCCGGCGGCGCGCCGACGACGGCCGCCCACACCTCGGGGCAGAGCAGGGTGCCGTAGACGAAGAGGTCGCGGGGCACGGGTCTCACTCGCGGACGACGCCGTGGATACGGTAGGCGGGGGCCTCCTCCGGGACGAGCGTGCCGCGCTTGCGGTAGCTCTCGGCCATCACCCGGTAGCGGCGGCCGTCGGCCTCGAGGGTCGGCCACGCGCCGGCGCCGACGACGACCTCGGCGCTGTCATGACGGACATGTACCTTTCGCCAGGTCGCTCGTCCGCCGTCGACCCGAGCCCGCGCCGCGACGCCGCCCGGCTCGAAGCTCCAGCCGGGGATCGCCAGGTCGCCCGAGGCCGAGGCCGCGAGCAGGAGATCGCCGCCCGGGTCGACGATGACGGCGTCGGTGATCGTGAAGAAGGGCGGCTCGAGGCGGCGGGCGATCAGGCCGCAGAGCGGGTCGCCGGCGGCGAAGGGGAGGGCGAGCGTCGGGTCGAGGTAGAGGTCGAAGCGGTCGATCGCCTCGCCGTCGACGCCGACACGAGCGGGCGGCGAGGCGCCGACCTGGACCGCGAGCTGACAGGCCGCCGGCGCCGTGGCGGGCGTGACGTGGACGCGGTAGCCCCCGGGGCCGCGAACGTCGAGGGGATCGATCGCCGCGACGCTCCCCGCGAACACGAAGACCCCCTCTGGGCCGCGGGCGTCGGCCGGGTTCGCGGCGACGTCGAGCCAGGGGAGCGGCGGGCGATCACGCGGGCCGCCGCACGCGAGCGCGCACCCGGCCGCGAGCACGAGCCCGATCGAGCCTCGGTGCGCGCTGAGGGTCATCGCGGCGATGCTAGCAGCATCCGTCAGCGCCGCGCCGCCGTCGCGCGAGGGCCACGAGGACGACGAGCCCGAGCGCCCCGACAGGCGTCGAGCCGCCGCTCGTGCAGCCGCAGCCGTCCTCGTCCGTGTCCGCGCCGCCGGTGGTGGCGGAGTCGTCGTCCTCCTCCGGTACGCAGACCCCCTCGACGCAGGTGCCGCTCGCGCAGCCGCTGTCGTCGGCGCACAGCGTCGCCGCCCCGCCGCTGCGGGTGAAGACGTGGGCGTTGTGGGGATCCGGCTCGTCGAAGCTTCCGGTGCCGATGAGGACGCGCGCGCCGCGGAGGGCGATCGTGGCGCCGAAGATCGTGTTGGGCTCGATCATCCGCAGGACGCCCTCGTCCACGGGCGCGTCGACGACGTTGTAGAGGTAGACCGCGCCGCTGCGGTACTCGCCGGTGAAGCCGTCATAGGGGGCGCCGACGGCCAGGATGCCGTCTCTCAGGGCGAGGCTCGAGCCGAACTGCGGCGTGATCGAGTCGTCCGGCGGGCGCAGCAGCGTCGCCGCGCTCACCCAGGCGCCGGCGACCTCGGCGAAGAGCTCGACGCGGCCCTCGCTCATCTGCGCCGCGGGTGAGCCGAGGGCGAGCTTCGGGCCCGAGATCGCCGCCGCAGCGAAGCCGTCGTCGGGGTCGTCCCCGGTCGCTTCGATGAGCGCCGTACGCGTCCAGGTCGCGGCGCCCGTGCGCTCGTAGATCTCCGCTTCGCCGTTGGGGACGCCCGGCTCCGGCGTGTCGATCGCGCGGACCCGGACGAGGCGCGCGTCGTCGACCGCGAGCGCGCGCGTGCGGCGGACGGGGAGCGGGCATCCCTCCTCCATGAGCTCGCCGTCGGCCGCCCACGTCTGCCCGTCGCGGCGGAAGACGAGGACGCGATCGACGTCGTGGCCGCAGCTCTCGGAGTACCCCGAGTCGCGCAGCGCCATGAGCTGGTCGCCGATCACCGGCGCCGTCTCCCAGCTGAGGAAGGGATCGAGGGCGAGGACGGTGGAGGGCGCGCTCCAGCCGTCACCGCTGCGGCTCAGGCTGAAGATCCCGTTGTCGGCGATGATCGTCAGGAGGTCGTCGCCGCTGAGGCCGACCTCGTCGATGTACTCGGCGCCCGGGAGCTCGATCCACGCGGGCTCGGACCAGGTCCCGCCGACGAGGTCATAGACGAAGACGCCGAGGGTCTCGCTGACGCGCGCGCCGACGGCGATCGTCGCGTCGGCGAGGGCGACGTCGTAGCCGTAGATGAAGTCGAGCGGCTCGGCCGCGTTGCTGAAGGTCGCCTCGAGGCTCCACAGGTTCTCGGCGGCGGCGGGCGCCGTCGGCGGTTGGGCGAGGGGCGCCGCGGCGGCGGAGGTGAGCGCGAGGAGGATCGCGAGCATGGCCCTGCGTACCAACGCACCCGCCCCTCGACGCGTGCAATTCCTGCCTCGACCGGCGGTCGAGGCGGCGACGAATGCGGGGGGCGCCCGCGGCTAGCCGCGCCGACGCGAGCGGACCCAGGCGTCGAAGAGGTCGGCCTCGTCCGCCGGGAAGTGGGCGGTCGCCGGGACCTCGGCGTGGTAGCGGCGAAAGGCCGCGGCGAAGGTCGCGGGGTCGCGGTCGAACCACGCCGACGCGGCGTTGCTCCCCTGGACCAGGCGCTCGAAGCGGAGGCGGACGACCA
>JAGQIT010001032.1 GCA_020431135.1 Myxococcales bacterium
CGACGAGGTCGAGGCGTCGCCGGTGCTCGAGGTGTCGCCGGTCGTCGAGGTCGAGCCGTCGCTGGCGCTCGCGGTGGCGCTGGTGTCGTCACCGCAGCCTGCGGCGAGGGCGAGCGCGAGGGCGAAGGGGAGGGCGGTCCGGTGCGTCAGGCTCAGGCGGGGCATGGCGGCGGAGTGTAGCCGCGCGCATTTTCGCCCACAAACGCGGGGCGGTGATCGACGCTCAGGGATGTCGCATGTGTAGCCGTAATTACTGGAAACGCTGAAGGCGGGCGATGGGGCGCCGAGGCGCGAGCCGAGAGTCGCCCCGACCGCGCCCGCGCGGCGCCCGTTCTTTGGTGTCCCTACGGACAGGTTAGAACGTCGGCGCAGTGGAAGTCCGCCGGGTCCGCGGGGAAGACCTCGCAGACGGGCACCGACGGGTTCGGGGCGGGCGGGCACAGCAGCGGCGGCGGCTCGGGGTTGGCGTAGCGGCTGAAGGTCAGCTCGCAGCCGCTGACGTTCGTCATCGTCACGTCGGACCACGTCGACGTCGTGCAGCACGTCGGGCCGTCGTCCTTAGCGATCAGGTTGTTGCGGTGGAGGACCATCCCGCCGACGTCCGCGTTCTCGATGTGGACGTCGTGGATCCGCGAGTGGATCGTCCCCTTGTCGAACGAGACGCCGACGTGGCGGGCGCGCGAGAAGCCGTGGAGGAGCTGCAGGCGCTCGTTCTCGGTCCCTGTCGAGCCGCCGGCGTTGAGCTCGTGATCCCACTCCGAGTGGACGCCGCGACCCGAGCCGGCGCCGACGCAGAAGCGCTCGAGCAGCGGCGCCGAGTTGCCGCGCTCGAAGGCGACGCCGCTGCCGTCGTTGCGGCTGTTGCTGCCGGTGTCGTCGACGTCGATGTCGCGGAGGATCGTGCTGTAGACGCGGTTGACGGCGTCGCCGACGAGCACGCCGGCCCAGCCGACGTCGCGGATGCGGGCGCGCTCGACCGTCGTGTGGTCGTCGCCGATCCACAGCCCGTGCTCCTGGGTGCCGGGGCAGTAGGCGCCCGGCGGCGCCGGGTCATCGGGGTTTCCGCAGCGCGTATCGGGGCACTGCGAGGACCACTCGGGATCAGCGACGCCGCGGATCACGACGTCCTCGACCCGCGCGCCGTCGACCGCCGAGATCGGCGTCGAGGCGTCCGGGGCGAAGGCGCCGCGGTCGATGAAGACGCCGTAGCGGGTGAAGTCGAGGATCTCGACGCGGCGGAGCTGGAGGCCGCGCGGCTGCGCGGCTGAGATCCCGCGGCGGACGACCCCCCAGCCGCGGAACCAGCAGTCCTCGACGAGCATGTCGCGCGACAGGCCCCAGTTGGCGAGGGCGGCGTCATGCGGGAACTGCTCGTCGCCGACGCCGACGTCGTCGTAGCGCGCGGCGAAGCGGCGATCGGGGAGGTCGAAGACGAGGCCGTGGAACTCTGGGCCGTAGAAGCGGGCGACCACCGGATCCGTGAGGTCGTCCGGGTCCGCGACCGCGCCCGGGTCGCCGCCCGCGTAGATCCCGAAGGTGAGCACCGCTCCGCCCGCGCTCTTCGCCCACAGGCGGTGGGCGCCGTTGAGGGTCAGGTAGGCGACGCCGTCCTCGGCCCCCGGCAGCTCGTTGGCCTGGTAGATCCCGTCGCCGAGGATGATGTCGAAGGAGCCGGTGTAGGGGGCGCTGAGCAACTCGACGAGCTCCGTCGTGGTGCTGATCGGCTTGACCGGGCAGTCCTCGGGATCGAGCCCGTCGCAGAGCACATCCGGATCGGGCGGGTTGTAGGAGCTGGGCGCCTTGGGCGCGAGGATCCCGAACTGCGCGACGAGCTCGCGCGCCCGCTCGCCGCAGGTCGGCTCGTCGTGGGTCCACTGCCCCGGCGTCGCGTAGGGCGGCGGCGACAGGTCGTCGCCGCCCCGGATCATCACCGGGGCGTCGTCGTCGATCGGCGCCGCGTCGAGGTCGTCGGCGCAGGCCGGCGCCGCGCAGAGGGTCAAGAGGAGCGAGGGCAGGATGGGTGTCCGTGGCGTGCGCATCAGCGATCTCCCGCCGCCGGGCGTCGCCGGCGGTCGAAGGGGAGTTGCGCGGCCGCGGAGAACGATTCAGTCGGGTCAGCCCAGCGTCAGGCCGCCGCGGACCCGCTCGTCCAGGGGCCCGGCGGCGCACTCGCCGAAGACGAGGCGGCCGTCGCTGCGCGCGGCGACCTGGGCGCAGGTGGTGCCGCCGTGGGCGCGGATGCGGGCGACGATCTCGCGGCGCGACAGGCCGACGAAGTCGTAGACGTTGGCGTCGCAGCGGTCGCAGCGGCGGACGCCCTCGGCGACGCGCGTCATCGCCTCCCACGGCACGTCGCAGGGGCGGCTGAGCCTGACGTCGACCTGCGTCTTCGCGCCGCTCCTCCGCAGCCCGTCGCGGACCTTGCGGAGGAGCGCGCGCGGCGGGGTGAGATCGTCTGGAGAGTCCGCGGGCATCGGCTACTGCGGCAGCGGGAAGCAGGCGAAGCCGATCTCGCCGTTCGCCTGGCCCCAGTCGAGGTTCGTGGTCTGGAAGTCGACGCCGAGCGGGTTGCCGATCGTGTTGATCCGGTCGACGTCGGCCTGGCTGAGGAAGCCGAAGTACTCGCTCGCCAGGTAGAGGCCGCCGCCGTGGACGCTGACGAAGTCGACGACGGTCTGGGCCTCGGCGTCGCTCGTCCCGGCGATCGTGCAGTAGATGACGACGTCGTAGTCGGCGGCGAGCTGCGCCGGGTTGTTGACGTACTGCGCGGGCATCGACGCGCCGGCGTAGGTGAGGTCCGGGTAGTTGGCGAGGTTGTTGCCGAGGCCGCCGCAGAGGTTGCGACCGAAGCTCAGGACCTTGGGGAGCTGGTCGCCGCTGTCGCCGAGCCACTCCCACAGCGGGCAGTCGGTGACCTCTTTGTAGAGGATGTTGGTGTCGGCCGTGTAGATCACGCGGCCGGGGCCGACCTCGTCGAGGGCGTAGATGATCTTGTCGCCCTCGAGGGTCGCGAAGCCCATGAACTCGGTGCCCTGGAGGGCGACGAAGCTCGACGACTGCGTCGAGTCGAGGGTGACGTTGCACTCGACGCACATGCCCCCGGAGTCCGTGCCCGAGTCGGTGGTCGTCGTGGTCGTCGGGTCGGTGGTCATCGCCGTCGTGCTCGAGTCGCCGGTCGTCAGGGGCCCGGTGGTGGTCGAGCCGTCGGTCGTGGCGTCGGTCGTGGTCGAGTCGGTGGTGGTGGCGTCGGTCGTGGTCGTCGAGTCGGAGGTCGTCGAGCCGGTCTCGGTCGCGCTCGACTCGGACGCGCTCCCGGAGCCGCTCGTCGAGTCGGAGTCCGAGTCGGAGTCCGAGGCGCCCTGGCTGGTTGCGAGGCCGCTGGCGCCGGTCTGGCTCGCGCTCACGCTCGCGCTCGCGTCGGTGTCGCCGTCGTCGCCGGCGCAGGCGA
>JAGQIT010001033.1 GCA_020431135.1 Myxococcales bacterium
ATCGGCGCGACGACGCGGACGGCGATGCTCAGCGGGCCGCTGCGCGACCGCTTCCAGATCATCGAGGGCATCGAGCTCTACGGCGACGACGAGCTCGCGCAGATCGTCCAGCGGACGGCGGCGATCCTCGGGATCCCGATCACCGACACGGGGGCGCTCGAGATCGGCCGCCGCAGCCGCGGGACGCCGCGGATCGCCAACCGCCTGACGCGGCGGGTCCGCGACTTCGCGCAGGTCGACGGGCTCACGGAGATCTCAGTGAAGAGCGCGGGCGCGGCCCTCGACACCCTGGGGATCGACGGTGAGGGCCTCGACGCGAGCGACCGCCGGCTGCTGACGATGATCATCGAGAGCTTCGACGGCGGCCCCGTCGGCGTCGACGCGCTGGCGGCCAGCCTCGGCGAGCCGCGCGACACCCTCGAGTCGGTCTACGAGCCTTTCCTGCTCCAGCGCGGGTTCCTGCTGCGGACGTCGCGGGGGCGCGTGGCGACGGCGAAGGCGGCGGCGCATCTCGGGCTGCGGCTGCCGCCGGGGGCCGTCGGGGCGCAGGGGAACCTCGGGATCTAGCTAGCGGCGTTCGCGGACTCGCCGGCGTAGACCGTTCGGTCCGACGGTATCCAGCCGAGGATCGACGCACCAACCTAGTCGCTGAGGGCGACCGACCCTCGGAAGACCAGGCGAGCAGGGCCTGTCATGACGACAGACGCTTGCGGGTCTTCGGGGACCTCGATGGTCAACCAACCGCCGGGCAGCTGCACGCGGAGGGGCTCTCCGGCGCGGGCCAGGCCCGCGCCGACAGCCGCGGCCGCTGTCGCGCAGGCCCCGGTGCCGCAGGCCTCGGTGATCCCGCAGCCGCGCTCCCAGACCCAGAGGGTGATCGCGCCGTCCGCCTCGACGCGGGCGAACTCGACGTTGGTCCGGTGGGGGAAGAGCGGGTCGCGCTCGATCGCTGGGCCGTGGGTGCGAGCGAGCGCCTCGGGATCCTCGTCGGCGCCGACGAAGGCGATCGCGTGCGGGTTGCCGGTGCTGATCGCCCGGAAGCCCCGGCCGTCCCCTGCGTCGGGGGTGCGCTCGCCGAGGTCGCGGGCGGGGCCCATCTCGATCCGTACCTGGCCATGTCGCGGCGCGGCGTCCATGACCGCGCAGGGGAGGGGACCGGCGCCTGTCTCGAGGACCATGGTGTCGCCGACAGCCGCGGCCGCGTGGAGGTAGAAGGCGACGCAGCGCAGGCCGTTGCCGCACATCTCAGGGATCGAGCCGTCGTGGTTGACGACGATCATCGCGGCGTCGCAGCCGTCGGTGGTGGTGGGCGTGACGAGGAGCAGGCCGTCCCCACCGACGCCGCGGCGGCGATCACAGAGGGCAGGGGCGCGCCGCTGGATCTGCTCCAGAGCCGCGCGCCAGTCGTCGCGTCGCCGCCAGTCGACGAGCAGAAAGTCGTTCCCGAGGCCCTCGACCTTGTGGAAGTCGATGACCTCGGGCATTGGGGTTCCTCTTCGAGCGTTCGACGAGCGCTGCTACGCCGGGTCGCTGCCCTCGGCCGGGGCCTCGGCGTCATCGCTCGCCGGCTCGGCTGGGGCGTCGCCCTCCGCGGCGCCCTCGGCCGGAGCAGCCTCCGCGGCCTCGCTGCCCTCAGCCGCGGGATCGATGGGCCCACCGGCCGCGTCCACGCCCTCAGGGAGCTCCGCCGGCACCTCGTCCACGGGCGGCTCCTCGGCGGGGACCTCCTCCGGGATCTCCGGGGCCTCCTCCGGAACGGTTCCGGCCTCGGGGAGGCGCATCGGGTTCGGGCCGATGCGCTCGTAGTTGACCTCGCCGCTGTCGTCGACGACCGCGAGCCGCTCGTCCTCTTCGCTGCCCTCCTGGAGGCGCGACGAGCCGCTGTGGGCGCTCGCGTAGGCGAGGAAGAGGACGC
>JAGQIT010000079.1 GCA_020431135.1 Myxococcales bacterium
GGCGCCGACTTCAACTGGTACCCGGGGATCCGGGTGAGCGCCGACCACCCGCTCGTGACCGCCGACGTCGCGTAGAACTGGTTCTACGCCCTCTTCGCCGATCAATCGCTGGCGATCGGTGTGAGCTTCGTCGCCGACCCCGAGATCCCCGCGGGGACGGTCGTCACATTCACGATCCACGCCGCGGTGCTCAACACCGACTGCCCGGACCTCGCGTCGACGACCGTCCAGGCGACGATCGAGTAGTGCGCGCGGCTCAGGGCTCGGCGATCAGCAGCCGTCGACGCCGCGGGCCCCAGCTCCCGGGGCCGGCGTCGAAGTGGCCGGCGAGGCGGTGCCCGCAGGCGACGCAGCGTCCGTGCGCGTCGAGGTCGTAGCGGCCGAGGCGGTACCAGTCGCGCTCGATCACCAGCTCCCCGCAGCCGGCGCAGTAGGTCGACTGGCCGCCGACGTCGTGGACGTTGCCCGTGTAGACGTGCTTGAGGCCGTGGGCGAGCGCCTGCTCGCGCGCGCGGCTCAGGGTCGCCGGCGGCGTCGGCTCGATGTCCGTCATCTTGAAGTCGGGGTGGAAGGCGCTGAAGTGGAGCGGCGTCTCCGGGCCCATGTTCTCGACGAACCACGCGCACAGGCGGTCGAGCTCCTCGCGCGAGTCGTTCTGCCCCGGGATGATCAGCGTCGTCACCTCGACCCAGACGTCGGTCTCGCGCTTGAGGTAGGCGAGGGTGTCGAGCACGGGCCCCAGGTGGGCGAAGCAGAGCTTGTGATAGAAGCGCTCGGTGAACGCCTTGAGGTCGACGTTGACCGCGTCGGTCGCCGCGAAGAATTCGCCGCGCGCCTCCGGGGTGATGTAGCCGGCGGTCACGCCGACGGTCTTGATCCCGCGGCGGCGGCAGGCGGCGGCCGTGTCGATCGCGTACTCGGCGAAGATCACCGGGTCGTTGTAGGTGAAGGCGACGCTCCTGCACTCGGCCTCGACGGCCGCTTCGGCGATCGCCTCGGGGCCGGCGAAGTCCATCAGGCGGTCGTTCTCCCGCGCCTTCGAGATGTCCCAATTCTGGCAGAAGCGGCAGCCGAGGTTGCAGCCGGCCGTGCCGAAGGAGAGCACCGCCGTCCCCGGGTAGAAGTGGTTGAGCGGCTTCTTCTCGATCGGGTCGACGCAGAAGCCTGAGGCGCGGCCGTAGCTGGTGAGGACCATCGCCCCGCCGCGATTCTGGCGGATGTAGCAGAAGCCGCGCTGGCCGTCCCCGAGGTGGCACAGGCGCGGGCAGAGGTCGCACTGCACGCGGCCGTCGGCGAGGGCGTGCCACCAGCGCGCCGGCGCGACGCCGCGGCTATCGTCAGAGGTCGGGAGATCCACGCCATGAGGCTACTCGGGCGCCGGCGCGCGGGCCCGGCAAAGTCTGCGAGCGCGACCGCCACCGCGGTCGGAGGTCGACGCGCGACGGCTCGGGCGCTGAGAACGACCGACGAGACGCGGCGAATCACCCGTCAGCGCCGCGTTCAGCGGGCCCTGCGAGCCCGCCGGCGCGATGCGAGGGGCGCGGGGTCGCCGACGGGCGAGCAGCGCCAGGGGTCGCTGTCGCTGTCGCGGCCTACGGCAACGCGATCGACGCCTTCATCAGCGACTCCTGCGGCGCATCCGCCCCTCGGCGAGGGGTCTCGCGGGCTAACGTGAGGAGCGCCCCGACGGACCCGCGATCGCCCGCGCCGCGCCGGTCGAGGTGACCGCCGCGCCGCGGGCGTCTCACTCGCTCCAAGCGCTAGCGGACGAGCACGACGCCGAAGGCCGGCAGCGTCTTGTTGCCGTTGTCCGGCGTGCAGCTCGCCATGTTGCCGACGCGGGTCTCGACGACGCCCGAGCAGCCGCCGCCGCTGTTGCCGATGCCGATGTACGAGTCCGGCGTGTTGCAGTCGTTCTCCTGGTTGGAGAAGATCCCGAGCCGGGTCCGCGGCGTGTTGTTGAAGCCCTCGCGGTTGCAGTTGAGCTGCAGCGACGAGTTGGTGATCAGCCCCTTCCAGGCGTTGCGCCCGAGGCTGCTGGCGACGAACTGGTTCGGGCTGTAGAGGTCGAAGAGCGAGGTCGAGGCCTGCGGGATCTGGACGTACTTCAGGTCGAGCGGCCCCATGTTGAGGATCGGCGACTCCATGCCGACGAGCACCTCGTCGAAGGCGATCGTGTTCCAGGTCGGCAGCTTGGCCTCCTGGCGGTCGAGGTCCGTCTTGTCGGCGGCGAAGACCGCGTTGTTCGTCCACAGGTTCGACGCGTACATGAAGGTCAGGTTGTTGCCGTTGGCCTTGAGCGCGAGCGTCCAGCCGCCGCCGTCGGTCTCCATGTCGCAGTAGGCGTCGAAGGGATCGACGCCGCCCTCGCCGTCGGGATCGAGGGTGTAGACCCCGCTCGGGACGTCAGGGTTGGCGGCGAGGAGCTCCTTGCAGCTCGGCGGCGGGCCGCAGACCGCGTCGGCGCAATAGAGCGACGCGCAGTCGTCGCTGCCGCCGCAGGCGAGGCCGTCGCCGCAGGCCGGGCACGATCCGCCGCAGTCGAGGTCGGTCTCGTCGCCGTTCTTCGCGCCGTCGTCGCAGGCCGGCGCCTTACACTCCGAGGTGCAGTCGTCGGTCTCGTCGCCGTTGCCGTCGTCGCAGTCCTCGACGCCGAAGTGGACGATGCCGTCGCCGCAGCTCGCCGCGATGCACGAGTTGAGGCACGCGTCGGTCTCGTCGTCGTTGCCGTCGTCGCAGGCCTCGCCGTCCTGGAGCTCGCCGTCGCCGCAGCTCGCCAGGGCGCACTCATTCGTGCACTCGTCGCCGTTGTTGTCGTTGCCGTCGTCGCAGGCCTCGCCGGGGCCGATGATCCCGTCGCCGCAGACCGCGAGGGTGCAGGCGTTCGTGCACATGTCGGTGTCGACGTCGTTGCCGTCGTCGCACTCCTCGCCGTCGTCGACCGCCCCGTCGCCGCAGAAGGGATCCGTGCCCGTCGTCTCGCCGCCGGTCTCGGTCGCCATCGTCGTCGACCCGCTCGTCGAGGTCGAGGTCGAGTCCGAGTCCGAGTTCGAGCCGCCCGTCGTCCCCGTCGTCGTCCCCGTCCCCGTCCCCGTCGTCCCCGTCGTCGACGTCGTCGTCGCGGTGTCGCCGGTCGTCGACCCGCTGTCATCCCCCGCGCACGCGCCGACCATCACGAGAACGAGGGCGCCGCTGAGCTTCCTAGTAAATCCACGTAGTTTCATCCGTAACGCTCCTGTGTTTTTCAATGGTGAGGCGCCCCCATGATTGGGGTCAACAGGAGACAGTCTGCGCGCGACTCGGGCGGCCAGCAGGCCGCGCTCGCGGCGTCAATGCGGCCGTAATCGCCACCTTCGCGGCGCCCCTCGCCCAGCGGCGAGCGGGGCGCGCGGAACTCGACCGACGAGATCTGTTCATTCGACGCGTGCTCTCGCGCAGCCATCGTCGACCCTCTCGACGTCACGCCGCCCCGCCGGGCGCCCTGCCGGCTCTCGCCGAGGTGAGAGGGGCGCCGAGGGCACGCGGGAGCGCGCGTCGAATGCTCGGAGAGCCTCCGAGCCGCGCCCTCCCGCGCGAATCAACGCACTTCGGCCGCTGGCCCGGGCGCGGAACTACCCACATTCTCGAGGCGCAACAAATGCTCTATCCGAGCGCAGGCCGAGGCCCTGGCTCCGGTACACTCTCGCGGCTCCACCCGGTGCTCGCAGCGCCCCGCTCAGGGGCTCCAAGCGCCAGCGAGCATTTCCACGCGACAACGGACGAAGAGAGGAACCCATGCTCAAGCTCAAGACCCGCAAGACCACCAAGCAGACCAAGCTCGACCTCAAGAGCACGATCTGGCACTAACGTGCGACCGCGGGTGGGCGCGCGAGCCCGCCGTCCGCCCGCGGGCCCCCCTTCACCCCGGACCTGACCCCCGACACAGACTATGGTCGAGCGCTTCCTCCGATCGCTAGCCCGCGACCTCGATCGCGCCTGGTCGGCGCGCGGCTGGGCCGAGCGCGAGCTGCCCTCCCTGGCCCGCGACGTCGTCGCCACCTCGCGGCCGAGCGACGCCCTCGACGGCGCCGCGCTCCTGCGCTTCGCCGCGGCGCCGCACACCGAGCGCCGCGGGAGCCACCCCGCCAAGGGCGTCCTCCCGCTCTTCACCGGCCAGCGCTTCGATCTCTTCGCCCACTTCTGGGTCGACGACTTCGCGACGCCGCACGACCACGGCTGGGCCGGCGCCTTCCATGTGATCGAGGGCCGCTCGGTGAACGGCCAGTACCGGTTCACCCCGCGCGAGCGGACCCGCGGCCTCGACTTCGGGGCGCTGGGGCGGACCTCGATCGCCCTGCGCCGACGCGGCGACACGGTCGCCGTGCGCCCGAGCGCCGACTTCATCCACAGCGTCCTCTACCTCGACCGCCCGGGCGTCGCGCTCAGCGTCCGCGGGCGGAGCCGCGGCCGCGGCAGCGTCACCTACTTCCGCCCGGGGCTCGGGCTCGGCCAAGGGGTGATCGACGACGCGACGACCTGCCGCCTGCAAGCCCTCGAGATCGCCCGCGCCGTCGACGAGGGGCTCTTCGTCGAGAACCTGCGGGCCATCTTCGCGTCGGGCGATCGCCTGATGGCCTTCCTCGCGCTCTCGGACGCGGTCCAGGCCGGCTGGGCGCCGCCGCAGGAGGTCCTCGACGCCGGTGAGGGTCGCCTCGGCCCGAGCTTCGCGGCCCTCGTCGGCGCCCTCGACGACCTCAGCCTCTACCAGGAAGTCGCCGAGCTCCGCGGCGAGCACCGCGATCCGAAGACGCGGGCGCTGCTCGCCGCGCTCTACCTCAGCGACGCGCCGGACGAGCTACGCGAGGCCCTCGCCGCCGTCGACCTTGGCGATCCCTCCGGCCCCTCCGACCCGGCCGCGACGGCGCTGTGGACCCGCGTCGGAGAGGGGCTCGTCCGCCTCTTCGTCGACGAGCCCGACGAGGACGACGAGGGGCACCCGAGCTTCCTCGCCTACTCCGCCGGGCAGCT
>JAGQIT010001034.1 GCA_020431135.1 Myxococcales bacterium
TCGCCGAGCTGCGTCACCCCGGCGCCGCCGCCAGGGGGCGGCAGCGCGACCGCGCCGAGCGCACCGGAGCGCCCCTGGAGCTCCCAGTCGCCGCCGTCGGCGAACCACAGCTCGGCGCCCGCGAGGCTCAGCGGCTCGCCGGTGAGGAAGCCGACGATGCTCGCCGGGAGGTCCGCGGTGTCGACGCGCTCGAGCTCGCCGGCGTTGAGCTCGACGAGGGCGGTCATCGCCGCCGCGGTCCAGGCTGTCCGCGCGACCAGGAGGCCGCGGAGCGCCTTGGTCTCGGTCTCGAGCTTGTCGACGAGCGTCAGGCGATCGCTGCGCTCGCGCGCGAGCTCGAGCTCGCGCAGCCCGAGCTGGTTGCGCAGCTCGAAGAGCTCGCTGTAGGGCTCGAGGAACGCCTCCGCGAGCTCGACGAGGGTCGGCAGCGCCTCCTCGCTGACCTCGTAGCGCCACAGGCTGGCGCCGACGAGGGAGCGCTGACCGGCCGCGCCCGGGCACAGGAGCACGCCGCGGACCTTGTCGCGCAGCGCCCCGAGGCGCGCGACGAGGGCGTCGGGGTCGCGGCTCCACAGCGCGACCACGCCGCCGCGGAGGTCGCGGCGCGTCGGCTCGAGGATGACCTCAAAGCCAGGCGGCGCCTCGGCGTCAACGCTGATGTAACGGCGGCGTGCCACGTCGAGATCACTCCGCGCGGGCGGGCCGCGTCGACCCGAGGAGGGCGAGGACGAAGGAGACGTTGTGGAAGAAGTTCGTCGAGTAGCTGCCGTCGGGTCGCCGCCGCGGCGAGACCTCGCCGAGCGACGGGAAGCCGATGATCGGCAGGTCCTGGTGGCGCGTGCGCACGGCCTCGATCTCCTCCGAGAAGCGCGGCCCGAGGAACCACTTGCGCCCGGCGCAGCTGATCCCGAAGGCGGCGACCGGCTCGAAGTCGCGGTCCGCCTCGGTGTTGACGTCGTCGAGAACGCCCTCGATCCCGGCGAGGAGCTCGTCGCTCGTGACCAGGGCGACGCGCACGTACTGGCCGACCTCGACCGGGCCGAAGGTCTCGAGGGCGCCCGTCTCCTTGTCCCACCGCGAGAACGAGCGGTAGAGCGAGTCGCGCATGTCGGGGCTCGCCGAGCACTGGAAGTTGACGACGCCGATGTCCTGGAGGGTGAACGACTCCGCCGGCTTGCCGAGGCGATCGGCGACGAAGTCGAGGGCGCTGAGGCCGTCGATGCGCTTGAGGGTGTTGCCCTCGGCCGCCTCGACGCGGCCGACGTCGCCGACGGGGCAGGTGCCGTTCTCGACGCCGAGCGCGAAGTCGAAGTCGCCGCACATGCCGAGGATCGCGACCGCGTCGCCGCGCGCCTCGCCGTCGAGGAGAACGAGGCTGCGCTCCATCTTGCGATCGTCCGAGGTGACGCCGCCGAACACCGGGCAGTCGAGGACCTCGTTGATCCCCTCGATCACCCGGTTGTCGGGCGACGCGAGGGCGTCGAAGAGCACCATCGCCAGGCGGACCGGCGCGGCGCCGGCGGCCGCCTTGACCGCCTCGGCGCAGCGCCGA
>JAGQIT010001035.1 GCA_020431135.1 Myxococcales bacterium
TTCATCGGCGCGCCGCTGCTGCCGGCGGCCGATCGCCCGGGGCTCGGCGGCGACGGCCGGATCGCCGCGTACTCGGACGGCTCGGCGCTGAGCGCCGACAAGCTCTACGTCGCCGGCGGCCGCGACATCGCCGCGGACGGGGCGTGCTTCAGCGCCGACGGCGAGCCGCTGCGCCACTCCGCCTGCGAGACCCTGGCCGCCGAGGCGCGGGCGGAGCTCGAGGCCTCGCGCGCGGTCGTCGACTTCGATCTCGCGCGGGTTCTCGACGGGCGGATTTTCGGCGGGGGAGGGAGCGGGAGCGGGAGCGAGGGCGGCGCGGCCGAGGCCCGCTGAGTTCGCCGCTTTTTTGCCCTCGGGTCGCCGTCGTGGGACTGCGATCTGCAGCGATGCTGAGCGCCGACCTCCTCGATCTCCCGCGCGTCCACTCCGAGCCCGCCCTACGGATCACCCCGGCGGAGCCGCTGCCGCTGCTCTTTCGCCAGCTGCGGATCGACGCCCACGGCCTCAAGGAGCTGATCGTCGGCGTCGGCGACGGGCGCGTGAGCGTCCGCGCGGTCGCGGGCGCCGGCGCGGTCGAGGTCCGGGCGACGGTGCTCTGCGACGACGAGGAGGCCCTCGCGGAGCTCGTCCGCGCCGACCTCGGGGAGCGCCTGCAGGTCATCGTCGACCGCCCGTCGACCGCCCTCGCGCGCCTCCTCGTCGCCCTCGATCCGTCGGACGGCGCCGACCTCGACGCCCTCAGCCTCGACGTCGAGATCACCGTGCCCGAGGCGACGACGCTGGCGCTCGATCACGCCGCCGAGGTCTGAGCGGGCGCCTTCGGACGCGCAGGCGCGCTATCCTCGAGCGCCGTGACCGAGGGAGCGACCGAGAAGAAGAGGAGAGGTGGAGCGGCGACGCTGGGCGTCGACCTGGCCTCCCAGCCGAAGAAGACCGTCGCCGCGCTGATCCGTTGGGATGCCGATCGTGCGACGGTCGAGCTCCATCTCCGCGCCGACGACGCGAAGATCCTGGCGCTCGCGCGCGCGGCGGAGGTCTCTGGCGTGGACGCGCCCTTCGGCTGGCCGCGGCCCTTCGTCGACTTCCTCGCGGCGGACGGCGGCGCGCGAGCGCGCCAGCGCTGGGACAACGCCTACCGCGACGCGCTCACGTATCGCCGGACGGACGCCTTCGTCCGCAGCGTCACGGGCAGCCTGCCGCTGTCGGTCTCCGCGGATCGCATCGCCTATGTGGCGATGCGTTGCGGCCTGCTCCTCGCGCAGCTCGGCGTCACGGATCGCTCGGGCGACGGCCGGGTGTTTGAGGTCTACCCCGGGGCCGCGCTCGGGCAGTGGGGCCTGCGCAAGGGCGACGAGGGCAGCTACAAGCAGGGCGCGAAGGGGGAGGGGGCGCGGCGGACGATCCTCGGGCGGCTCCTCCAGGCGTGCCCGTGGCTCGCGCTCTCGGCCGAGCAGCGGAGCGCCTGCGTCGCCAGCGACGACGTCCTCGACGCCCTGATCGCCGCGCTCAACGCACGCGCCGCGCAGCTCGGGCGGATCCTCAGGCCGGCGACCGATGAGGACCGCGAGCTCGCTCGCGTGGAGGGCTGGATCGCCCTGCCGGAGGCGGGCGCGCTCGCCGGCCTCCTCAGCTAAGACGCTGTCCGAGTATTCGTCACGCGCCCTCGCGCAGCATTCGTCGGCCCTCTCGGCTTCGTCAGAGCGCCGCTGTGCTCGGCG
>JAGQIT010001036.1 GCA_020431135.1 Myxococcales bacterium
GTTGACGGCGTAAAGGCGGCGCGGGCCCGCGCACGCGACCCCGGGAGCCCGAGGTTGGGGGCGGCGCCGCGCCGTTGCCCGCGGGCGGGCGGCGTGCGAGCGTCACCCCATGCCTCTCTACCGCGAGCTCGAGTTCCGGACCTCGAGCCTCGACCACGCCCACGCGATCTGGGATCGGATCGACGCGATCGAGGGCGTCGCCGTCTTCCACTTCCACAAGCGCGAGCTCGGCTTCATGGAGCGCGCCCGGCTCTTCGTCCCCGAGCTCATCGTCCGCCTCCTCGTCGAGGTCGATCCGGCGAGCGAGCGGGCGGGCGAGCAGGCGAGCGCGCTCCTCCGCGATCCCTACCGGATGCCCTTCCAGGAGGCGGTGCGCGTGCTGGCGCCGGAGCTCGGAGGGATTCTCGCGGAGATCGACGCGAGCCACCGCGAGATCAGCACCGCGCACCTGTGGTTCGAGACGCGGGCCTACGGCGAGCACCTCGATCACTTCGCCGCCGAGATCCTCGCGGCCGCCGGCGACGAGGCGCTCGTCGAGCACGAGCTGCGCGCCGTCGACGGGCTCGTCGAGCGCGGCGGCGTCCTGACGATGCGCCTGCGCGGGTCGATCGACCTCATCCACCGCATCGCCGCGGACGTCCGGCGCTCGGGGCTCGTCGATCCGGAGCGCCTGCGCCTGAGCTATCGCTAGACCCTGTCCCCGCGGACGGGTCAGTCCGTCGCGTCGCAGGCGCAGCCGGGCGGGTGCTCGCAGCGGCGGTCGGCGGCGATGCAGGTGTTGCCGCAGGCCTTTCCCTTGCGACAGGTCCGGCAGCAGGCGGCGGTCGGCGTCGCGTCGACGCTCGCGGCCTCGGTCGGCGCGGCGATGTCGACGGAGGTTGGCGTCAGGGGGGCCTCGCTGGCGGCGGTCTCCGTCGGCGACGGCGCGTCGGAGATCGCGGGAGCGTCGGGCTCGCTCGGTGGCCCGTCGACGGCGGGCGCGAGCGCGGGCGCGGGTCCGGGGGTCTCGACGGTCGCCGGCTCGGCGCGACAGGCCGCGAGGGCGAGCGCCGCGGCGCCGATGCGCAGCGACGCGTCGACAACCGCGCCTATGCGGCGGAGCGGGCCCTCCATCGCGGCGATTGTAGGGCACTCCCGGCGGCGGTGACGGGGAGGGCGAGCGCATCCGCCCGCGCGAGGTCACCGGAGTGGACACCCGGAGCCGCGGTCGATCCGCGATAATGGGCCGATGGAGGCGGGTGTCGCGGTCGAGGTGCTCCACGAGGGGGAGGACCTCCGGATCGTCCGCGTCGAGGCTGCCGACGGGGCGCGCTCGCTGTGGCGGATCCCGGCGGCCCAGGTCGTCGACGCCCGCTCGCGTCGACGCCTGCGCCGCGAGGCCGCGCTCCTGCGCGAGGTCGCCGGCCCGGGGATCGCCGAGCTGCGGGCGGTCTCGGACGACGACGACGAGCCCGCGCTGATCTTCGCCGACCCGGGCGGGGAGCTGCTCCTCAGCCGCATGCGCCGCGGCGAGCTCGACGTCGACGCCTGCGTCGAGCTCGGGATCCGCCTGGCGTCGGCGCTCGGTCGGCTCCACCTCCAGCGCCGCGTCGTCGGCGGGCTGCGGCCGTCGACGATCCTCTACGGCGCTGACGGCGAGGTCGCCCTCCTCGACCTCCAGCGAGCGCAGCTCACCGGCGGCGCCGCGGCGCACGAGGCCGCGGACGAGGACGCCGGCGAGCCCGGCGACCTCCCGTGGGAGCTCCTCCTCTACG
>JAGQIT010001037.1 GCA_020431135.1 Myxococcales bacterium
AACGGCCAGGTCTACCCGGCCGGCGCCGACCGCTGCCTGCGCTACGACGTCGAGAACTTCAAGGCCTACCCCGAGGTGCTCGAGGACGGCGAGCCCGTGGTCTTCACGGAGAAGATCCACGGCACCTGGTGTCAGCTCGGCCTCCTGCCGGCCGGCGCCGACGCGCCGCACGGCCGCCTCGTCGTCGCCTCGAAGGGCCTCGCCGGCAAGGGCCTCGCCTTCGTCCCGGAGGCCGCGGAGAACGCCAACAACCTCTACCTGCGGATCGCTCGCCACCTCGAGATCGAGCGTCGCCTCGCGGAGGTGTTCGCCGCGGAGCTCGACGCCGGCGCGCCGGTCTTCGTCCTCGGCGAGGTCTTCGGCAAGGGCGTCCAGGACCTCGGCTACGGCGCCAAGGTCGACCGCGACGGCGACCTCGGCTTCCGGGTCTTCGACGTCTACCGCGGCTGGTCCGGCCAGGGCGGGTACCTCTCGGACGCCCCCCTCGACGAGGCCTGCGCGGCCCTCGAGCTCGAGCGCGTGCCGATCCTCTACCGCGGCCCCTTCAGCCGCGCGGTGATGCTCGAGCACACCGACGGCCGCGAGAGCGTGTCGGGCAGCGGCCTGCACATCCGCGAGGGCGTCGTCATCCGCCCGCAGCTCGAGCGCCGCCACCCGGAGCTCGGCCGCGTCCAGCTCAAGAGCGTCTCGGCCAAGTACCTCCTGCGCAAGGGGGGCACCGAGCACAATTGACCGCGACGCGGGCGGCCCTCACCGCGCCGCGTGCGGGCCCTCTGGGTGAGCTGAGGGCGAACAAGGGGGCGGGGGCCGGCGCACGCTGACCTCCGCCCTCTCCTCTCTCGTCTCCCTTCTTCGCCGCCGCCTACCGCGGCCCCGACCAGCCGAGCTTCGTCGCCAGCACCTGGAAGACGTTGTGATCCGGCGGCACGAGCATCAGCGGCGAGGCGTCGCACGAGATCGCGACGACGTCGCCGAGCTGGAGGGCGACGCTGCGCTGGCCGTCGACGGTGAGGAAGGCCGCAGCCGTGTCCGCGGGGCCGGCGTAGGTGATCAGGATCTCCGCGCTGGCGGCGACGACCACCGGGCGGTGGGTCAGGCTGTGCGGGCAGATCGGCGTGATCGTCAGGACCTCGGTGCCGGGGCCGACGATCGGCCCGCCGGCGGCGAGGTTGTAGGCGGTCGAGCCCATCGGCGTGCAGATGATCAGCCCGTCCGCCTTGTAGGTCGCCATCGTCTGGCCGCCGACCTCGGTCGCCAGCGACAGCAGCCGCGGGTTGTCGCCGTGCTTGATGTAGGCGTCGTTGCAGGCGCTGTCGGCCGTCAGCACGCGGCCGTCGCGGCGGACCTCGACGCGCATTCGCAGGCGCGGCTCCCAGCGGAGCTCGCCGGCGAGCGCCGCCTCGAGGCAGCGCGCCACCTGATCGGCGCTGAAGGCCGAGAGGAAGCCGAGGTCGCCGAGGTTGATGCCGACGACCGGGACGCCGATCGCCGCCGCCCAGCGGCTCGCGCGGAGGAGCGTCCCGTCGCCGCCGAGGGCGATCACAAGCTTCACGCGCCCGGCGCTCTCGGTCCGCCGCAGGAGCACGACCCCCTCGGGGCGGTCGCGCCAGTTAGTGCACAGCGGCTTCGGCAGCGCGACCTCGACGCCCCGGGCGCGCAGCCACGCCGCGGCCTCCTGGGTCGTGCTCCAGCCGCGGCCGTCCTCGCGGGGATAGAGGAGAACCGAGCTCACCTCGGTGATCGGCGCCGCAGTCATCGAGCCCCCCCGCGTGTCCCCTCGCCTCGTCGTCGCATGCCCGCTCCGCTCTGTCGCATCGGCTGTCGCTCCTAGCTGCCCTCGTCCGCCGCCTGGGTCGCGGTCAGGTCCGCCGACTCCGGTGAATAGAGGTAGCCCTGGTACTGAAAGAGGCAGATCTTGCCGCCGCCGGCCCCCCGCGCCTCGGCCAGGGCCGCGCCCGCGTGCGTGACCATGTCGGCGAAGGAGACGGTGTCGCGGTTCGGGAAGAAGGAGACGCCGATGCTCACGGCGAGCCCCGCCGCGCGGCCGCGGAGGACGATCCGCTCGGCGACCGTCAGCGCCCCCGGGAAGTGGGTGTCCGGCAGGAGGAGGAGGACCTCGGCGCCGCCGGGCCCGTCGCTCGGGATGACGTCGACCAGATCGACGCGGCGCAGGCCGTCGCGGACGAGCGCCTCGAGGCGGCCCTCCCCGGGCTCGGCCGCGGCGACCGAGCCCGACGCCGCGATCCGCAGGAGCGCGAGGGGATCGCTGTAGCGGGCGGCGCGGGCGAGCTCCTCAGCCATCGCCCCGCGGATCTCCTCCGAGGTCGGCGACGCGCTCCCGGCGATCCGCTCGGCCGGGCGGAGCTCGTCAGCGTCGGCGCTCCGGCGCTGGCGCTGGGCCTGGGCGGCGAAGGCGGCGCGCGTCCGCAGGAGGACCTCGACGCGGGCCGCGAGCTCCTCGGCGTCGTAGGGCTTGCCGAGGTAGTCG
>JAGQIT010001038.1 GCA_020431135.1 Myxococcales bacterium
GCGGCGAGTGGATCGAGAGCCACGCCCTCCACGTCTTCATGCTCCACGCGCCGGACTTCCTCGGCTACGCCAGCGCCGTCGAGATGGCCGCCGACCACCGGGCGCTGGTCGAGCGCGGCCTCCGGCTCAAGAAGGTCGGCAACGCGATCGTCGAGGTCCTCGGCGGGCGGGCGATCCACCCGGTGTCGCCGCGGGTCGGCGGCTTCTCGCGGACGCCGACGGTCGCCGAGCTGCGGGCGCTGCGGCCGGCCGTCGCCGCCGCGCTCGAGGAGGCCGACGAGGTCGTCGACTGGACCGCGTCGCTGACGATGCCAGAGCTGACGCTCGACTACGTCTTCGTCGCGCTGATGGGCGGCGGCTACCCGATGGAGTTCGGCGACCGCCTGGCGATCAGCGGCCGCGGCGAGATCGCGGTCGACGACTTCTTGGACAACTTCGCGGAGTCGCACGTCGAGCACTCGAACGCGCTCCAATGCCACCTGCGGGACGGCACGCCCTACCTCGTCGGGCCGCTCGCGCGCCTCAACCTGGCCTACGGCGAGCTCCACCCGCGGGCGGCGGCGGCCCTCGAGCGCTGCGGCCTGGCGCTGCCGGTGCGCAACCCTTACCAGTCGATCGTCGTCCGGGCGATCGAGCTGGTCCACGCCTTCGCGGCGGCGCTCGAGGTGATCGACGGCTACGACGCGCGGGCCGAGCCGGCCTACGTTGAGGCGCCCGCGGGGCGCAGCCCGGCCGGGGTCGGGATCGGCTGCACCGAGGCGCCGCGGGGGATCTGCTGGCACCGCTACGAGGTCGACGCGGAGGGCCTCATCGCCGACGCGCGGATCATCCCGCCGACGTCGCAGAACCAGGCGCGGATCGAGGCGGACCTCGTCGGCCTCGCGCCGCAGCTCGTCGCCATGGAGCACGGCGCCGCGACCCGCCGCTGCGAGCAGCTGATCCGCAGCTACGACCCGTGCATCTCGTGCGCGACCCACTTCCTGCGCCTGGAGATCGAGCGGCCGTGAGGGGCGCGACGCGGGTCCGGGTGATCGCCTTGGGGAGCCCTCACGGCGGCGACGACGAGGCGGCGCTCGACCTCGCGGCGGCGCTGCGGGACGGCGCCGACGTCGCGGACGTTGGGGACGTCGAGGTGATCGAGGCCGGGCGCCCGGGGCCGGGGCTCGTCGATCTCCTCGACGTCGCCGGGCCGGTGCTGCTCCTCGACGTCGTCCGCAGCGGCGCCGCGCCGGGGACGATCCACGAGCTCGAGCTCGCGGCGCTCGTCGACGCGAGCCTCGCCCAGGCGCAGGTCTCCTCCCACGGCTTCGGGCCGGCGGAGGCGCTGCGTCTCGCCGCGGCGCTCGGGCGCTCGCTGCCGCCGGGGCGCTTCGTCGGCGTCGAGGGGGCGCGCTTCGATCTCGGCGCCGCGTGTTCTCCTGAGGTCGTCGCGGCGCGCGAGGGCTTCGCGGCCGCGGCCCTGCGGGCGCTCGCTCGGCTGCGCGGGGAGCTCAGCCAGCAGACGGCGGAGAACCCGGAGAACTCGGAGAACCCGGAGAACCCGGAGGACTTGGAGAACTTGGAGAACTTGGAGAACTTGGAGAACTCGGAGAACAGGGAATGCACGAGTCCGGGATGATCCGCAGGCTCCTCGAGGTCGCGCTCGCCGAGGCCGCGCGCCGCGGGGCCGACCTCGCGGGGATCGACGTTCGCCTCGGGGTGCTCGCCGGCGGCTCGCCGGAGCACCTGCGCGAGCACTTTGAGATCGAGCGCGAGCGCCTCGGCCTGCCGGCGCTCGACCTGCGGATCGTCGCCGAGCCCGACTATCCGGGGGGCGTCGAGATCACCGGCGTCGATCTGCGCGAGCGGGGCTAGGTGCCCGTGGCGAAGGTCGCAGCGGCCGCGCGCGCGGCGAGGTCCGGTGCACTGCGCGAGCCGTCGAGGCCGAGACCCGCCGCGAGGGCGCGCACCGGCTCGCCGCAGATCTCCCGATGTCTGCGGTCGGAGATCTCGTCGAGCGCGCGTCGGCAGAGGAGCCTCGTCATCCGCGACCGCTCAGGCCGCGTCTGCGGCGTGACGCGGCGACGCGGCCTCCTGTCGAGGTCACCGCGGACGACGAGCGGCGCGCTGCGGGTCGCTCGCAGCTAGGAGAGCCAGGGGATGCGAGCGGCGCGGCGCGGCGTTCTCCGCGGGGTTGTCCAGGGGGTCGGCTTTCGCCCCTACGTCGCTCGTCTCGCCCGCGCGCTCGACCTCGTCGGCGAGGTCACCAACCGCAGCGGCGCCGTCGAGATCGTCGTCGAGGGCAGCGTCGTCGATGTCGACGCCTTCGTCGCGCGGCTGGCCGCCGAGGCCCCGGCGGCGGCGAGGATCGACGCGGCCCGGTGGGCGCCGACGGAGCTGCGCGGGCGCGTTGGCTTCACGAGCGCCGCGAGCGACGAGGAGAACGAGGAGCTCGAGAACCGCGAGAACATCCGCGCGGGCGGGGGAGGGCGCCTGGCGATCGGCCCCGACCTCCGGGTCTGCGACGCCTGCCTCGCCGAGGTCGAGCGCCCCGGCGATCGCCGCGAGGGCTACGCCTTCACGAGCTGCACCGCCTGCGGCCCGCGCCTGACGATCGCCGCGGGCGGGCCCTGGGAGCGGCGGGCGAGCGCGATGGTTCGCTTCCCGCTGTGTGCCGCGTGCGCCCGCGAGTACGCCGACCCGGAGGACCGCCGCTGGCACGCCGAGGCGATCGCCTGCCCGCGCTGCGGACCCGCGCTCTGGCTCGAGGACCTCGAGGGCGCGCGCCTAGCCGGCGCAGGGGAGCCGTCGATCGCGGCCGCGGCCGCGCTCCTGCGCCAGGGGGGGATCCTCGGCGTGACGGGGATCGGCGGGTTTCAGCTCGTCGTCGACGCCCGCGACGAGGGGGCCGTTCGGCGCCTGCGCGCGCGCAAGCGCCGGCCGGCGAAGCCCCTAGCGCTGATGGTCTGCGATCTGGACGAGGCCGCGGCGCTTGTCGACCTCGACGGCCCGGACGGAGCGCTCGCGCGGGCGACCCTCGCCGGCGCCGCGGGCCCGATCGTATTGCTGACTAAAAGGACAGGTATGTCGGAGGTCGCCGAGGCCGTCGCGCCCGGGCTCGCGCGCCTCGGGATCATGCTGCCGACGACCCCCGCGCACGCGCTCCTCCTCCGCGCCTTCGGCGGGCCCGTCGTCGCGACCTCAGGGAACGTCCACGAGCGGCCGATCGCGGTGACGATCGCCGCGGCGCGGGTCGAGCTGCGCGCGGTCGCGGACGCGCTCCTCGTCCACGACCGGCCGATCCTCCGGCGCTGCGACGACTCGGTGGTCCAGCTCGTCGGCGGCGTGATTCGGACGCTCCGCCTCGGCCGCGGCCTCGCGCCGGCGCGCTTCTCCCTCCCCGAAGCGGGCCCGACGGTGCTCGCCCTCGGCGGCGATCTCCAGGAGGCGCCGCTCATCGCCGTCGGCGGCGAGGCGATCGC
>JAGQIT010001039.1 GCA_020431135.1 Myxococcales bacterium
CTGGAAGTCCGAGAACTCGACGATCGTGACGAGCGCGTCCTCGGGGCCGAACGCCGGGCGGCCGTCGACCGGCACGGCGTAGCTGGCCGCGGGGTCAGGCTGGCCGGGGCGCTGCTGGGCCTGCTTGTTCGGCGGCGGCTGGTCGCGCTTGTCGGCGGCGGCCTTCATCATCCGGGCGTAGACCTCCTCGCGCTTCGAGCCGGCGGCGATCAGCTCCTCGGCGGCCTTCTTCTGGGCGTCGACGATCTGCTTGAGGGCGTCGATCGTCCGCGGCGCGCCGCGCTGCCAGGCGCCGTTGATGAAGAAGCTCGGGGTCCCGCGGACGCCGAACTTCTTGCCGAGATCCAGGTCGGCCTTGACCTTGTCCTTGAACTGGCCCGACGAGAGGTCGGCCTTGAACTTCTCGACGTCGAGGCCGATCTCCTCGGCGTACTTGATGACGTCGGCCTCGCTCATCGCCTTGGGGTTGGCGAAGAGCTTGTCGTGCATCTCCCAGAACTTGCCCTGGGCGCCGGCGGCGAGCGACGCCTGGGCGCCGCGGTCGGCGTCCTTGTGCATCGGCAGCGGGAACTGCTTGAAGACGATGCGGACGTCGTCCTTGTACGCCGGGTCCTTGACGAGCTCGTCGAGCATCGACGTGAAGCGGGCGCAGTAGGGGCACTGGTAGTCGGAGAACTCGACGATGGTGACGAGCGGGTTCTCGGCGCCCTTGTAGGGGTCGCTCTCGTCGTAGGTCAGGCGGAAGCGCTCGCCGGTGACCTTGCCGTTGAGGCTGTCATCGACGTCGTCCATCGTGATCAGCTTCCCGGAGGCCGCGGCGTCCTGAGAGGCCGCCTCACTCTTCTCGGGGGTGCCGCCGCGCTGACCGGGGCTGCAGGCGAGGTTGACGGTGGCGGTCAGGCCGAGGGCCGCGACCAGGGCGGTGGATACGCTGAGCTTTCTCATATTCTCTCTCGTGTCGTGGGACGTTAGTTGGGGCCGCTGTTGCGACCAAGTTCTTTCAGGTCTTGCTCTTTGTCGTCGGTGATCGCGGCGTCGGGAGCAGGACCAGAATCGGCCTGTTCGGCCCCACGATCGGGGTTTTTCGGGGAATTCGAGGGACTCGCAGGGGCCTGCGCGGCGGCCTCGAGCGGGCGACCGCTGGCGATGATCGACGCGGCGACCTCGGCCCGCGGCGTGCCGGCAGCGACCTTGGCCGCGCTCGTCGCCATCTCCTGCTCGAGGATCTCCGTCAGCGACTCGACGCCGCGGTGACCGCTGTAGAAGCGGCCGTTGACGAAGAAGGAGGGGGTCGCCTGGATGCCGACCTTGAGCGCCGCCGCCTGGTCCTCGCGGACGGCCGCGACGATCTCGGGGTCGTCGAGGTCGCTGAGGAAGCGCTGGAGATCGAGGCCGAGCGACTCGGCGAGCGCCGAGAAGCGGCTGCGGCTGAGCTTGCGATCGTCGCCGGTCATCAGCTCGCGGTAGAACTCGGCGAATCTCCCCTGACGGCCGGCGGCGAGGGCCGCCCGCGCGGCGCCCTCGGCCGCGGGGTGGATCGGCAGCGGCAGGTGGCGGATCTCGACCCGGAGGTCGTCGCCGTAGCGCTCGATCACCGCCGGGATCGACGTCGCCATGCTCCGCCGGCAGTAGGGGCAGCCGGCGTCCATGTAGGCGACGAGGACGACGAGGGCGTCGGCCGGACCGGCGTAGACGGTGCCGCCGAGCGGCGCCTGGAAGCGCTCGCCCTCGGTCGGCTCGGCGCCGAAGATCGGCTCGGGCGCGGGCGGCGGGAGCTTGGCGAGGAGGGCGTCCCGGGCCGCGGCCGCCTCGCCCTCGAGGGCGATCGGCGTCACCGGGGCGTCGCCGGTGATCGCGTCGTAGAGGCCCTCACGGGCGGTCCCGGCGGCGCTCATCGCCTTGGCGGCGGCGATCTCCGCGTCGATCAGGGCGTGCCAGCTCGCCTCGTCGTGGAAGCCGACCACCGGGCGGCCGTTGACGAAGGCGACGGGCCCGAAGGCGACGCCGAGCTCGAGCGCCTGACGGCGGTGACGCAGGCGAGCGCCGGCGAAGGCCCCCGTGTCGAGGTCGTCGGCGAGGCGTCCGAGGTCGAGGTTGAGGGCCTTGGCGTGGGCCTCGATCGCCCGGCGATCCATCGGCGGCTCGCTGAAGAAGCGGCGGTGGAGCGCCCAGAAGGCGCCCTGATCGCCGGCGGCCATGACCGCCTCGGCCGCCTCCTCGCCCGGCGCGAAGCCAGGCGCGCTGAGGCTGCGGACGACGATCCGGAGGTCGTCGCCGTAGTCCTCGCCGAGGTTCTCGAGGACCGACCAGGTGCGCGCGCACGGCGGGCAGGCGTAGTCGGCGTAGAGGACGACGGTCACCAGCGGCGCGTCGCCGCCGATCCCGTGGTCGTCGGGGAAGAGCTCGACGCGATAGCGCGTCTCGGGGGCGATCGCGGGCGCCTCGGCGCTCGTATGGTGGCGGCCTTCGTGCTTGTCGCCGCCGCAGGCGCAGACCCCAATCGCGAGGGCCAGGCCGGCTCGAAGGATGAGTTGTTGCATTTTCGCTCGCCCTGCACACGCGGTCCGGGCGTGAATCCGGACCCTCGGCGCGCGTGTGCCACTACCACGATCGTGGGGCGAGAGCCGAGCGACTCGCCCCTACACCAGCGACAGGGCGGCGCGCGGGGGCGGCGAAGGCGGAGCGATGACGAAGGAGGGGGGCGTCCGATCGGAGGACGCACGCGCAGACGCGAGCGCCTCGCCCAGACGCCAGGAGGCGGGGCGAGGGTCGCGGAGCGCGACGGAGGTCGTGGACGGCACCGACAGGCTGCGGGCCGGCGGCGGCACGCCGCTGTGGTGGACCCCGCCGCACTCCTCGCGCAGCGGGTCGCAGGTCTGATCGCCGAAGAGCTGCTCGAGGAGCCGCGAGCAGGTGCCGCTCGACATCACCAGGAGCTTCGGATCGATCATCAGGCGCTCGGCGAGGAGATCGCCGCCGCAGAAGACCTCGACCTCCTCGTGGACCTCGTCGTCGCCGCAGATCCGGCTGCCGCCGAGGTAGTCGAGGAGCGCGACCCAGTGATCGACCGTAGGCCCCGTGTCCGCGACGGCCGGCCGGGCGTCGGCCGGCGGGCTCCACACTGCGGAGACGCTGACGCCGATCCAGAGGACCAGGGCGACGAGCACACGCAGCGCGCGCGGGAGGGGACGGGCGATCATGGGGATACCCAGGGCGAAGGCTATGCGCTTTGGCTGAACCGCGCAAGCCGCGATCTATTCCCGCGCCCCGCTCCAGGCCGCCCCTGATGGGCGCCCAAGCGGGGCTACAGAGTCGGCACGAACGCTGTCTCGCGGGCCTTCATGCGCTCTCGCGCGGGCGCGGAGGCGAGCCCGAGGCCAGCCCGAGGCCAGCGGACCCCGACGACCCGCCAGGGGCGCGAACGCTCAAGGTCTCCCGGCGCCGACGACGTCCGGCAGGCGGAGAACCAAAAAAGAAGGCGACGCTGGGGGCGTCGCCTTCTTACTAAGGAAGCGGGAGACGAGACTCGAACTCGCGACATCAACCTTGGCAAGGTTG
>JAGQIT010001040.1 GCA_020431135.1 Myxococcales bacterium
AAAACCGCGTGATCCTCCTCTCCGACGGGATGGCGACCGAGGGGATCACGAGCGACGCGAAGATCCTCGAGATGGCGGCGGCCTACAACGAGCTCGGCTACGGGCTGACGACGATCGGCGTCGGCGTGGACTTTGACGTCGACCTGATGCGGACGCTGAGCGAGGGCGGCTCGGGCTCGTTCTACTTCCTCGAGGATCCGAGCGCGGTGCAGGAGGTCTTCGTCGAGGAGGTGACCTCGTTCATGGTGCCGTTGGCGGAGGACGTGACGATCGAGGCGGACATCGGCGGCGAATACGTCCTCCGCGGGATCTACGGGACGAAGCGCTTCGAGGCGACGGGCGAGGCGGGGTCGATCGAGATCCCGAACCTCCAGCTCGCGCACCGCGAGAGCGTCGACGACAACGAGGGCGGGCGCCGCGGCGGCGGCGGGGCGATCCTCCTCGAGCTGCTGCCGCGCAAGGAGGCGGGCGGCCAGGACAACTACGTCGGCTCGCTGACCCTGCGCTACCGCGACGCGCTGAGCGACGAGATGGTCGAGCAGGTGATCAGCGTCGACGCGCCGCTCGGGCCGACGGACGAGGGCTCGTACTTCGAGACCAAGAGCGTCGAGAAGGGCTTCGTGATGTTGAACATCTACATGGGCTTCCAGATGGCGGCGACGCGGGCGAAGTCGGGCGACGACCGCGGGGCGCTGAACGTCCTCCTCGGGCTCGAGACGGGCGTCGTCGGCTGGCTGAATGAGAACCCGGACGCCGACATCGAGGATGACCTGAAGTACATCCGGCTCTTCATCGCCAACCTGCGGGCGCGCGGGGCCGAGGAGCCGCCGCCGAGCCAGGATCCGCCGGAGCCGTGGCCGCAGGACTAGGCCCGCCCGACACCCAGGCGAGCGACGAGCGACGCGGGGACGCCCAGGAGGCGCCCTCGCGTCGTTCTTGCGCGCTACTCGGCCGCCCCCGCGTCGCCGAGCGAGCGCCGCCGCGCACGCGCAGCGACCTTGGTCTCTATGGCCTTCGGGCTAGGTCCGTCCGATCTCTTCGCGCAGCTTGCGGGCCCAGCCGTCGATGTCTGCGATCGTCGACTCGAGGATCGCAGGCGACGTCGCGCGCGCCGCGAGGGCCTCGCGCAGGCGCTCCTTGGCCCGGCGGATCCGCGAGCGCACCGTGCCCTCCGGGATCTCGAGAACCGCCGCGATCGCCGGGGCGGCCATCTCCTCCCAGTAGTAGAGCTCGAGGACGATCTGGAGCTCGACGGGGATCGCCTGGAGGCCGCTGAGGAGGAGGCGCACCTGCTCGCGGCGATCGGCGAGGACGCTCGGCGAGTCGCCGAGATCGGCGACCGAGGTCTCGAGGGCGTCGAAGTAGCGGCCGTCGCGGCAGCGCTCGCGGAAGCTGCGATAGAGGAGCTTGCGGGCGATGCCGAAGAGGTACGGACGGATCTCGACGTCGTCGGGGAGGCGATCGGCGCGCTCGACGAGGCCGAGGAAGGTGCGCTGGACGAGGTCGTCGACGCCGGCCTGCGTCTTCGCGTAGAAGAAGCGGAAGATCCCGTCGAAGTGGCGCTGGAAGAGGCGGTTGCCGGCCTCGCGATCGCCGGCGCTCCACGCCCGGAGGAGCTCACGATCGCTCGTCACGCCGCCACTGTAGCAGGGCCGAAAAAAAAAGATCACCGCGCCGTGATCGATCGGGGCCGCTCGTGGAAGGCCCCTAGTAGGAGCGATTCAGCGATGATGAACCTTGCAGTGATCCACGATCCCACCGAGAGCCTGCCCGCCCGCGGGCCCGCGACCGGCGCAGACGCGCGCGTCCTCGAGGGGGCGACGTCGACGACGGTGAACGCCCTCGAGCCGCGGGAGCGCGTCCGGGGTCTCGTGGCGGCGCGCCTCTTCGGCGCGGTGGCGAGGCCGTCGCGGGTCGATCGCTTCGAGCTCCAGCGCGAGCTCGGCGTCGGCGGCATGGGGGCGGTCTACGCCGCTCATGATCCGCGCCTCGATCGCGTCGTCGCCCTGAAGATCCTCCAGCGCGCCGGCGGCGGGGTCGAGGCCGGCCAACGGCTCCTCCGCGAGGCCCAGGCGATGGCCCGCCTGCGCCACCCCAACGTCGTCCAGGTCTACGAGGCCGGGACCCACGGCGGCCAGGTCTACATCGCCATGGAGCTGATCGAGGGCGGCACCCTCGGCGAGTGGATGCGCGGCCGCCCGCGCCCGTGGCGAGAGGTCCGCGAGGTCATGCTCGCCGCCGGCCGCGGGCTCGCGGCGGCCCACGCCGCCGGCCTCGTGCACCGCGACTTCAAGCCGGGCAACGTCCTGATGGACGTCGACGGCCAGCCGCGGGTCTCGGACTTCGGCCTCGCCCGCGGGGCCGAGGAGGAGGAGGCGGTGGCGGATGAGGCCGAGGTGACGGCGGAGATCAGCCGCGGCGGCCTCCTCGACGTCGTTCTCACGCGCACCGGCGCGGTCCTCGGGACCCCGGCCTACATGTCTCCGGAGCAATTCCGCGGCGAGCCAACGACCCCGCGCAGCGACCAGTTCGCGTTCTGCGTCGTCGTCTGGGAGGCGCTCGCGGGGCAGCGGCCCTTCGTCGCCGAGACCGCGGGCGGCCTCCTGGCGAAGGTCGAGGCCGGCGCGATCACGCGGCCGCGCGGCGTCCGGATCCCCCGGCGTGTCCGGCGGATCCTCGAGCGCGGCATGTCGCCGGCGCCCGGCGATCGCTTCCCGTCGATGAAGGCGCTCCTCGCCGAGCTCGGCCGCGTGCGCTACCGCCACGGGGAGGGCAGCCCGCGCGCCTGGATCGCGTCGGCGATGGCCGCGTCGATGATCCTCGGCGTCGCGGTGCTGGACGCCGACTCCGAGGAGGAGGCCCGCGCGGACGCGACTGAGCTGTCCTCAACGACAGGAGGGTCGTTCATCGGCCTCGTCTGCGCGCAGGAGCAGCGCGAGCTGGCGGCGGCCTGGAGCCCCGAGGTCGCTGACGGCCTGCGCGCGCGGCTCACCGCGGCGGCGCAGAGCGTCGGCGCGGCCGACCTCGACGTCGACGCGAGCGTCGCGGCGATCGATCGCCGCTTCGTCGCCCTCCGCGACGCGACCGAGGCCCGCTGCACCGAGCGGATCGCGGCGCCCGAGAGCCGCGCTGATCTCGTCGACCTCTGCCTCGAGGATCGGCGGACGGCCTTCACGGACATGCTCGCCAGCCTCGAGGGCGCCTCGCCGATGGAGATGATGACGCTCGAGGGCCTCGTGTCGATGGTGCCCGACGTCTCCGAGTGCGCGCTCGAGCGGCCGCCCCGGAGCTCGACGGGCAAGGCGGCGGCGCGCGCCGAGCGTTGGCAGGCGCGGCGGAAGATCGCCTGGGCCTTCGCCCCGCGGGCGCTCGCTCGCGACGTCATCGATCCCAGCAGCTGGACCGACGCCATCACCGTCGCCAATCTCTACGACGATCGACGCCTCGCCTACGAGGGGCAGCTCGCGGGGGCGATCGCCCTCAGCCAGATCTCGGGGATCGCGGTCGCGCCGGGGACTGGCTGGGCGCAGACCCTCGACCGGATGTCGGCGACGGACGGCTACCGCGAGCAGCTCGACGTCCAGGCGCGGGCGCGGGCGCTGCTCCTCGAGCTCGACGAGCGCGCCT
>JAGQIT010001041.1 GCA_020431135.1 Myxococcales bacterium
ATCTCCGAGCTCCGCTACACCCTCGAGCACATCAACACCAAGAACATCGAGGAGTACTTCCACGACGCGATCGACTTCCGCGACGAGTGCCTCCAGCTCTTCTCGCGCGGCTACCTCTCGCTCGCCGACCGCGCCTCGGCCGAGGGGCTCTTCCAGCGCGTGCGGGTCAAGGCGGCGACGATCGTCGAGTCGATGGGCCGGGTCTCCGAGGAGATCACCGACTACCTCGGCCGCGCCCAGATCAAGTACCTCGCCAATTTCTCGATCTTCCAGTCGATCCCCGACGCCTGGTCGATCGACCATGTCTTTCCGGCGGCGCCGCTCTCCCGCCACCTCGAGCGGCCGACGGTCCACGCCCAGATCGTCGACATCACCTGCGACAGCGACGGCTGCGTCGACACCTTCGCCCACCCGGACGACAACCTCCCGCACCTGCCGCTGCACGAGCGCACGGGCGGCGACGACGACTACTACCTCGGCTTCTTCATGACCGGGGCCTACCAGGACAGCCTCGCCAACACCCACAACCTCTTCGCCCGCTGCCACGAGGTGATCCTCCGCCACGCCGACGACGAGCTCCTCCTCGTCGGCTCGGAGCGGGTCGAGCTCACCGACGAGCTGACCTTCGAGATCAAGATGGGGGCGACCTGCGAGGACGTTCTCGAGGCGATGGACTTCGACGTCGAGACGATGCTCAAGTCGCTGCGCGACCGCCACCTCGAGGTCGAGACGACGCTCGGCCAGCCGTGGGCGATGGGGCTGCTGCAGTCATACCCCTACCTGACCCGCTGAGCGGGCGCTCGCGTCGTTCGGTCGCGCCGTCGGTCAGTCGCCGACGGCGGCGATGACCTCGATCTCGACCTTGAAATTGAAGGGCAGGCGCGAGACCTCGACGCAGGTCCGGGCCGGCGGCCGCGGGCCCGGGAAGAACTCGGCGTAGACGCTGTTGAAGGCGTTGTACTGGCCCATGTCGGTGAGATAGACGGTCACCTTGAGGACCTTGGACATGCTCGAGCCGGCGGCCTCGAGAGTGCGTCGGAGGTTGACGAGGGTCGCCCGCGCCTCGGTCACGAGGTCGCCGCGCTCGATGTGCAGCGACTCGATGTCGACGGCGGCGTGACCGGAGGTGTAGATGAGCCCGTTGTGGTCGCGGTGCCACGTGAACACCGGCGCGCGATCGACGACGTATGGGGTCTTCCGAGTCACCATGCTTCTTTTTTGGATAACACGCGCGCGGCCGCTGGCGGTACCTTTTGCCGAAGCTCTGCGACCCCCGCCGACGCGTCAGGGCGCGGCCGCCCGACGCAGCCGCGCCGCCGCGAGGGCCGGGGCTCGAGGCGGCCGGGCTTCGGGCGCGTGGTCTCGCACGGCCGGCCGGCGATCGCGAGCACGGGGCCGCCCCGAGCGGAGGCGTCTGTGTGCTTGTGCAGCAATCGTCCCGCGGTGTGAGCACGCCTCGAGCGCGGGCCGCCTCGCCGGCCGCGCTCGTCCGGATGATGCGCCGCCGCAGCGCGCCGTACTGCGGGTCTCGGCGCGCGGGGCCTTTGCCACAGGCCTCTCGCAGGGGTCCTCGCCGACACGATCAGCTCCGGCAACGGACGAGGCTCGCTGTGCGCCCGCGACAGCAGGCGCCCGACGAGCGCGGCGCGAGACCACGCGAAGATCCCTGAGCACAGGCTGCTAGCGCCCGCGCCGGCGGATCTTCTCGAGGTCGCGGTAGCGCTCGCGGAGCAGGGTCTGGCGCGAGATCATCGAGATCGCCGCGCCGCGGACGTAGACCTGCTCGGCGAAGTGCGCGTGCTCGAAGGGGTCCCCCCCCCAGGTGACGAGGTTGGCGATCTTGCCCTTGGCGACGCTGCCGTAGTCGGCGTCGACGCCGTAGGCCCGGGCGATCGCGAGGGTCACCGCCGTCAGCGCCTTCTCCCAGTCCATGCCGTAGGCGACGGCGATCCCCGCCTCCTGGGTCTGGTTGCGCAGGTTGTGGGCGTCGCCGAGGCAGGCGATGCCGACGTCGACGCCGGCGTCGCTGAGGAGGGCGGCGTTGTCGAGGCGGGCGCCGAGCTGGTCGAGAGAACCCGGGAGGTTGTGGCTGGGGTAGACGATCACCGGGACCTTCGCGGCCGCGAGCTCGCCGCGCAGGCGCCAGGCCTCGCTGCCGCCGAGGATCACGACGCGGAGCTTCTCAGCCGCCGCGAGCTCGAGCGCCGCGGCGATGTCGGTCTCGCGGTGGGCCGCGAGGGTCAGCGGCACCTTGCGATCGAGGACGGGGTAGAGCGCCTCGAGGTCGCGCGGGTGGGCGGCGAGGTCACGGGTCTGGCGGCGGTCGTGCGCGCCCTTGCGCGAGCGCAGGAAGCGGGCGTCGTCGAGGACCTCGCGGAGCTTGGCGAGGGTCGCCGCGCGCGAGCCGGCGACCACCTGGCCGAGGCTGCCGCGCATCGCCACGCCGCGGCGCTGGACCATCTGCGCGCGGTCGCCGTAGACGAGGTCGATGAGCGCGACCTGCCCCGCGAGGAGCCCGCCGCTCGGGCTGACGGCGGCGCTGGTGACCCCCTCGATCGCCTGGACCTGGAT
>JAGQIT010001042.1:0-2629 GCA_020431135.1 Myxococcales bacterium
TTCATCGACACGATCGCGTCCAAGTTCGACGACTTCGACTACCACGTCATGGTCATCGACGGGACGGATCACTGGGGTAACGCGGAGTGCACGGCGGTCTGCCCCGATCTCTCGTGCCTCTGGGGCGATCCCTGCTGCCCGTACGACCCCGGGACCCCGCCCGACCTGTGCTGCCCAGACCCCGACTACCCCTGCGAGCTGATCGACCTCGTCACTCAGTGCGACAACACCCTGGGCGCAGGGTCTGTCTTCCCTGCGGGCCTCGGGTCGACAGACGCGCCGTGCACGATCGACGGCGGTCGGCGCTACATGACGAAGGAGCAGAGCGACCTCAGCGAGACCTTCGCGTGCGTCGCCCAGGTCGGGACACACGGCTCGAACCACATCGGCGACGCCCTCGCGGCCGCCGTGTCCCCCTCGCTCAACGGCCCCGGGCGCTGCAACGAGGGCTTCCTCCGCGACGACGCGCTCCTCATGGTCACGCTCATCACGCCTGGTGATGACGACAGCAAGAACGGGACCGTGCAGGACTGGTACGAGGCTATCCTCGCGGCGAAGAACGGCAACCCCGAAGCGGTCGTCATGTTCGTGATCGGCAACCCCATCTGCCCGCTCTACGATGAGCCGTGCCAACTCGCGATCCGGTTCCCGAAGGTCGAGATCCAGCACCTCTACGCGGATGACTACGGCCCTGGCTTCGACGCCGCAGCCTCGCTCGTCGAAGAGGCCTGCGACGCGCTCATCCCAGGCTAGCGCTCAATCCGCTAGCCAGCGATGTACGCGACGGCCGGGTATGCGTTGCCCCCGAGGCCAGCAGCATAGACCTCCCCGAAGGGCCCGATCGCGAGGGCAAGGGCGAGGTTGAGCAGGCCGGGCTCGCTGTGCGTGTAGGTCCACAGAGTGTCGGACGGCGCGAGCGCTCGGATCGTGAACGCAGACTCGTTCCCGATCTCGCCGCCCGACGCGACCACGACGTAGCCCGCCGGGCTCCAACGAACAGCCTGCGGCGTGAGGGCCTCGACGGGGTATGAGCCCAGCGGCGATGACCAGATCGGCTCGCCCTCCGGGGTCCGTACCCAGAGCATCCCATCAGGCTCGCAGACGTCACCGCAGAGGTAGCCGACGACGAGGACCCTCCCCTGCTCATCGATCGCGACGTCGCTGGCGACAGCCTGCGGCGCGAGCCCGCTGCTCACCACAAACTCGCCGTCGTTCACGGCAAGTTCGTAGACGAGCTGGAAATCGCGACTCCGATCGACCTCGAGTTCCTTGTGCTGCCCGTATGCGACACCGACGACGACCACTCGATCCTCGTCGAGGAAGACGCACCCGCGCGCGTCCTCGTCGAACGCATGCACCTCGTCCTTCACGTAGTCGAACGTCTTCCCCTGCCCGGGGAGCTCCTCCCGAAAGACCCGAACCATCGCGTCCGAGAGATCGTCCGCGGCGGTCGGCGCCGACCCGCAGACCGCGAGCGCCTCGCCGCTCGGGGAGATCGCGAGCGCGGCGACAACCTCGCCCGCGTTGCCCGACCCGAGCGACTTGAGCGGGCCGCCCCAGAGCTCCATCTCACGCAGCGACCAGCGCCAGCCCGAGTTCGTCAGGGTGTCCATCAGGAGGAAGATCGCTCCGTCATCGCGGACCTCGAGGTCGATCGCCCGGCAGTCGACGTCCGGCAGGAGCTGCAGCAGATCCGCCGGCTCCCACGCGCCGCCCTTATCGCGCCGGCGGAGGTAGCAGCGCGGGCCGTTGTCGCCGACGCGCGCCCCGAACTCGACGAGGTCGCCGCTCGGGAGGACGCCGAGCGCCGACGTCTGGCCGTTGCCCAGCGCCTCGCTCGTCTCCCAAAACCCCTCCGTCCCCGGCACGGGGAGCGCGATCGTGTAGGGGACGATCACCGCCTCGCCGTCGATGTTCTCCCGCCACGGGGTGAAGTGCGCCTGGTGCTCGCCGTTCGCTAGCCCGGTGAGCGCGAGGATCTCTCCGAAGAAGACCCCGGGCTCGGTCTCGTCGAGCTCCCGCACGACGCCGCCGCCCAGCGACATCTCGACGCCGTCGGCGTCGGCGGCCCAGATGGTCACGCCGATCGGCCCGTTGAACGCGATCGGGTCCGGCGCGAGCGCGAAGTCGAGGATCGTCGGCGGACCGAGCGGCTCGGGCTCCCCATCGCTCGTCGGCGACGCCTCGGTCGTGAAGCCGCCTGTGCTCGAGTCCGACGAGCCGCCGCCGCTCCCCGTCACCCCGGCCGTCGCCCCGGTCGAGGACGTCGGGAGCTCCGAGGTCGCGCCGCTCATCCCTGAGCTCGACGTCGACCCGTTCGACGCGCCGAGGTCGTCGAGCGCATGGAAGGCGCTGTCGTCGTAGCAGCCGCCCACCAGCAGGCAGAGGGCGAATCCGCAGCGCACGCGCACCATCATGCGCACGATCGCGCAGTCGGACCGCCCGCGCAAGCGCTGATATGCGCATATCGCAGACCCCCGCAGGTGATAGCCTTCCCCCCGGAGTTGGCGATGAATCACACCAGCTGTCGTTGGAATCACCGTAGCACCCCCCTCATCCTCGTCGCCGCCCTCGGGCTCGCGTGCGGCGACGACAGCGGGGAAGAAACCGCGACCGCCACCGCGACCGC
>JAGQIT010001042.1:2676-3775 GCA_020431135.1 Myxococcales bacterium
CCGACACGAGCACGGGCAGCGCCAGCGAGACCGGCGACAGCTCGTCCTCGACCACCAGCGCCAGCGCTACGTCGAGCGCGACCACCGACGTCGAGTCGACCACCGACGCGACCACCACGGGGGTCGGCTGCGGCGCCTGTGATCAGCCCAATCAAGCCTGCGTCGACGACGTCTGTGTGACCTCGTGCCAGGGCCAGGACCCCGACCCCTGCGGCCCCGACCAGATCTGCGACGTGATCAGCGGCGAGTGCGTCGACCCCGACGCGGCCTGCACCCTCGCCGGCGCCAGCGAGGCCTGCGACGACCAGCTCTGCGGCCCCGGCAGCGTCTGCGACGGCCTCGGCGCGTGCATCCCCGTCGCCCCCTGCTCCGCCGTCGACTGCACCGACGAGGGCGCCTGCTGGGGCACCTTCTGCGCCTGCGAGCGCGCCGTCGAGTGCGACGAGGCGAGCGCCGAGCTCCTCAACGGCCCCTTCGCCAACGACATCGTCGGCATCGACTTCGCCGACGACTGCAACGCCTGGTCCGTCACCCTCAGCGGCGGCCAGGAGTTCCTCCGCCGCCTCACCCCCGCCGGCGAGCTCACCACCTGGGGCGGCATCGCCGACTACGACCAGGGCGAGGTCCGGGTGCTCCGCAAGCTCACGATCCCGCAGGCCAAGCTCGGCCCCGAGAACCGCCTCAGCGCCGCCCCGCCCGCCGCCGTCGAGGGCCTCGGCGAGGTCGCCCTCACCTACATCTGCTGCCCGACCTGCGGGAGCTGCAACAACAACCCCGACGCCCGCGGCGTCGCCCGCCTCGACGAGCTCAACGTCAACATGCCGCTGCCGATCGTCATCTACGCCGAGCCCACCCAGGGCATGGGCCCCTTCGAGAACAAGTGGCTCGACGGCGGCCCCCAGGGGCTCACCTGGGGCGAGGACCGCGTGCTCTACGTCGGCAACCAGACCGCCAACGGCGACTACAACTCCGCCGACCTCGAGAAGGGCACGGTCGACGTCGAGTACAAGTTCGACGCCCGCGTCACCGCCAGCGCGCCGATCTCGTCCGTCCACATCCTCGTCGCCCTCCTCGGCGGCGGCCTCTACCGCTTCAACAC
>JAGQIT010001042.1:3861-8920 GCA_020431135.1 Myxococcales bacterium
TTCACCGGCGACGTCTACGCGAGCCTCGCCGACCTCAGCGTCGTCCAGGTCCGCCCCTTCACGGGCGACGTCGCCGACTTCGCGACGATGCCGAGCCGCGGCCGCGTCGCCGTCAGCCCGAGCGGCAAGCTGTGGTTCACGCCCGTGAAGTACGTCGCCCCGGGGACGCTGATGGCGTGGGACCTCCCGGCGAGCTTCTAGCTCGTCGCCGCTCGAACGCCGACGTGGCGCCCGGCCGCAGCCCGCCCGCAGGGGCTGCGCAGCCGGGCCGCCCGCCCGCGTGCTACGACGTCGCCCTCAAGGCTGACGCACCATGAACAATTTGCCCGTCGTCCCCGCGCAGATCTCCGACTACCTCGAGCGCAACGTCCCCCCGCAGGCGCGCAGCCACGCCCGCGCGCGCGTCGATCAAGCGGGCGAGATGCGCCTCAAGCCGGAGGGCAAGTGGTTGCCGTTCACGGCGGAGCAGTGGTTCGCCACAGAAGAGGTGGCCTTCTGTTGGCACGCCCGCGTGAAGATGGCGCCGCTGGTGACGGCGGTGGTCGAAGACGCGTACGAGGGCGGCGTCGGCCGCCTCGACGCCAAGCTGTGGGGGAAGATCGGGCTCGCCCACGCCGACGGGCCGGCGATCGATCGCGGCGAGATCCAGCGCTACCTCGCCGAGCTCACCTGGAACCCGGTGGCGCTCGCCCGCAACCCGGCGCTGCGCTTCGCGGCGCGGGACGACGGCAGCGTGCGCGTGTGGACCGGCGACGCCGAGACCTACGTCGATCTGCGCTTCGACGCGGGAGGCGACGTCGCGTCGATCTACACCGAGACGCGCTCCTTCGGCGAGCGCGGGCCGACGCCGTGGGAGGGCCGCTTCTTCGACTACGCCGAGCTCGGCGGGGTCCGGATGCCGCGGCGCGGCGAGGTCTCATGGCACCTCCCGGAGGGGCTCTTCACGTACTGGCGCGGCGAGATCCTCGGCCTCGAGTGGGACGAGGGCTAGCAGGAGGCCAGCCCCCCCGGGCGCGTGATATCGTCCGTCCATGGCTCGCTACGCGGCGTTCCTCCGGGGCATGAACCTCGGCAAGCGAAGGATCAAGAACGAAGAGCTGATCGCCTGCTTCGTCGACCTCGGCTTCGCGGAGGTCGGCGCCTTCTTGGCGAGCGGCAACATCGCCTTCACGGCGGGCGGGCGGCGGGCGACGGTGACGAAGCAGCTCGAGCGCGGCCTCAAGGAGGCGCTCGACTACGAGGTCCCGACCTTCCTGCGCACCGCGGCCGAGGTGCAGGCGCTCGCGCAGGCCGAGCCCTTCGCGGCGTCGTCGGCGAAGCGCGGCAAGCTCCAGGTCTGCCTGCTGAAGGCGCCGCCGAAGGGCGACGTCAGCCGCGAGGTCGCGGCCTTCGCCAGCGACGCCGACTGGCTGCGCCTCGTCGACGGCGACCTCTTCTGGTGGCCGGAGGGCGGGCTCTCGACGTCGGAGCTCGATCTCCGCGGCCTCGAGCGCCTCCTCGGGCCGATGACGATCCGCACCCACAACACGGTCGCGCGGATGGCCAAGAGGTTCTTCGCGGGCTGAGGAGCTCCTCAGCCTGGCGATTCGCGCGGGTCGACGAGCACCTGCGCGGACGACCCACATCGCATCGGAGGCCTGCGTCGCGCGGGCGACGAGCCGCGCGCTCGACATGCGCGCGCCGCCGTTCGCAGAAACGCCGCCGCTGTCATCGTTGTCCCTCGCCTCTTCTTGACGGAGCCGCGCTCCGAGCGAGGGTACGTGACGAAGACTGCGAGAGGACCCTAGCTGGCGCCAGGGCCAGGTTTCTTCGGCCTCGCCGCGCTCGGCCTCGCCGCGCCCGGCTGCGCCGCGCTCGGCGTCGGCGGCGGCTTGGCGGCGCTGCCCTCCTTGGTCGGCGGGCGCCCGGTCGTCGGCGGCGGATCGAGGGTCCAGAAGTTGGTCTTCTCCTCCTCGCGTTCGCGGCCGTCGCCGCTCTGGATCCGCGCGCGCAGGCCGGAGTCCGAGGTCGCGACCACGGTCTGCTCGTGGTGCTCCTCCTCTTCCTCCTCGGGCTCGACCCCCGCCGCGTCGTCGTCGCCGCTCTCGTCGACGGGCCCCGCGGCGTAGGTCGAGAGGATGGCGACGAGGGTCCGACCGACGTCGTTGAGAACGATCTGCGCCGTCGGCCCGACCCCCTCGAGGGTGGCGAGCCCGAGGGCGACGAGGGAGCCGCCGACCTCATGGAAGCGCCACTGCTCGATCGGCGACGGCTTGGCGCCGCGGCTGACCCCGAGGGCGAAGAGGCCGGCGTCGTCGAGGAGGCCGTCGAGGAGCGCGCGCGGCTGGCGGGTGCGGAGGTCGCGGATCGTCCGGCCCTCGAGGGCGAGGTACCACTGCTCGACGGTGAGGCCGGCGACGACGCGGACGCCGAGCTCGGGGGTCGCGTCGCCGCCGACCGCGACGCGGGCGCGCAGGCTCCGGACCTCGGCGGACAGGTGGGCGAGCTCGCCGGCGATCGCCGCGTCGACGGCGAGGCGATCCTCGCGGAACCACCGCGGGCGCTCGCCGTCGTCGACGGCGACGCGCAGGCCCTCGACGATCGCCAGGCGGAGCTGATCGAGGCTGCCCACCGTCGCCGCGCCGCCCGCGATCATCGCCTCGCGCAGCGCCGCGAAGCGCTCGCGCGGGCCGCTCGGCAGCGGCCGCCGCTCGCTGCGGCTGACCATCGCGTCGTCGAGGGCGACGGCGAGGATCGGCAGGCCGGCCGAGCGCGCCGCGGCGAGCTCCCACTCGAGGAGGCTCTGCCCGGTCTCGGCCTCGACGCCGCCGTCCGAGCCGGCGAGGACGACGAGGACGAGGTCGCTGCGGCGGAGCCACGCCCGGAGCACGGTCGGTCCGAGGTGCACAT
This sequence comes from Myxococcales bacterium, assembly GCA_020431135.1. Lineage (GTDB taxonomy): Bacteria > Myxococcota_A > Polyangia > Nannocystales > Nannocystaceae > JADJRG01. The sequence continues at coordinate 6,751 of JAGQIT010001042.1, forward strand.
CGCCGGCGACGACACCCGACCCGCCGGGGAGCTGACCTGCGGCGATCACCGCGTCGATCACCGCGCGGCGCTCGTCGACCAGCTCGCCGGAGGAGGCCGCGACATAGACGTGGAGCAACCCGTTCGACCGCGCGTAACCCATCATGATCGTGATAGCCGCGGAGGAGGCGGGCATCAAGCCGGCGGGCCGCGGGCACTCGAGGGGCGGTTACACTCACTCTGCGGTCGACGACCGCGGAGAGATCCGCTACCCATGCCCGGCCATGGCGACCCCGGGCTACCGCGCGCTCCTCTCCCTCGCCTGGCCGATCGTTCTCGCGCGCTCGGCCCAGGCGGTGATCGGCTTCTCCGACGCGGCGATGGTCGCCCCGCTCGGTGAGGACGCCCTCGCGGCGACGACCGCGGCGGCGACCAACACGATGGCGGTCTTCATCCTGCCGATGGGGATCGTCTTCATCGTCCAGAGCTTCGCCGCCCAGCTCGCGGGCAAGCGCGACCTCGACGGCGCCCGCCGCTACGCCTACTACGCGCTCCTCCTCGCCGCCCTCACGCTCCTCCTCTCCGCGGCGGCGATCCCCGGCCTCGGCCCGCTCGTCGAGCAGCTCGGCTTCACGCCGGAGGTCCGGGCGCTGATGGCGAGCTACATGGCGATCCGCTTCTTCGCCGCCGGCGCCGTCGTCGGCGTCGAGGGGCTCGGCAACTGGTACGCCGGCCTCGGCGACACGCGGGTGGCGATGGTCACGAACCTCATCGCCATGATCGTCAACGTCTTCCTCAACTGGGTGCTGATCTACGGCAACCTCGGCGCCCCGGCGCTCGGGGTCGAGGGCGCGGCGTGGGCGAGCGTCCTCGCGTCGTGGGCGAGCTTCGCGTCGGTCGCCGCCTACTTCGCGATCGACCGCGGCCGCCGGGTCATGGCCGAGCTCGCGGCGAACCCCGACGCCGAGGCGCCGGTCGCCGAGGAGCTGCCGGCGGAGCTCGCCGCCGAGCTCGCCGCCGCCGACGACGGCCGCCTCTCGCTCGCCGAATTCAGGCGGATGATCCGCTTCGGCATGCCCAACGGCTTCAACTGGTTCCTCGAGTTCTCGGCGTTCCTCGTGTTCATCAACGTGATCTTCGCCGACCTCGGGACCGCGGCGGTCGCCGCCCTGATGGCCGTGATCCAGGTGAACTCGGTGTCGTTCATGCCGGCCTTCGGCCTCGCCACGGCCGGGGCGATCCTCGTCGGGCAGGCGATCGGCCGCGACGCCCACCTCGACGTCCCGCGGATCGTCGCCAAGACGATCTCGCTGACGATGACCTGGCAGGGCCTCGTCGGCCTGAGCTACCTGCTCTTCCCCGACGCCCTGATGGCCGTCTTCGCCGCCGACCCGGAGCGCGCCTCCGAGAGCGCCGTGACCCAGCTCGGCGCGACGCTGCTGGCGATCTCGGCGGCCTGGCAGCTCTTCGACGCGATGGTCATGGGCCTCAGCGAGGCCCTGCGCGCCGCCGGCGACACGGCCTGGTGCCTGTGGGCGCGGATCGCCTGCGCCTGGCTCGTGTGGCTGCCGGCGACCTTCGTCGTCATCCGCGTCTACGACGGCGGCGCCCCCGAGGCGGTGTGGTGCATGGTCTCCTACTTCGTCCTCCTCACCGGCGTGATCGGCTGGCGCTTCCGCTCCGGCGCGTGGCGTCAGATCGATCTGACCGGCGACGCCGCGGCGCCGCGGGAGACCTGACCGAAAGGACCGGCTCGTCGCCGCGTCGGCGCGCCGGCACGCCGCTCGACCGCAGACGTCAGCAGCTCGCGCGGCGCGGCGCGAGCGCTCGACGTGAGTCCTCGTGACCCCCATTGTCGCGGGCTTCTCCGCCGGTCGCGGGCTCTGGCCCCCAAGACGCGGGCGAAGGCGCGCGTCGCCGAGCTAGCTCCGCCTAGAGGCCCAAGGAACAGGATCTAGACGGCGACGACGGGCTAGATTTCGCCCCCTGCGCGACGGCGAGGCGCTATCGTCGCCCGCCATGAGGTCCCTTAATTCTCGGCTTCTCTTCGCTGGTCTCTCCCCCTGGCTGCTCGCCGCCTGCACCAACGGCGTGTGCGTCGACGACGGCTTCGCCGGCAACCAAGACAAGGACGCCTGCGCCCAAGCCAGCGCGACGGCGACGGAGAGCAACACCGACACCGACACCGACA
>JAGQIT010001043.1:0-4141 GCA_020431135.1 Myxococcales bacterium
ACGGCGCTCGCCCCGGGCGTCGCTGAGATCACGGCCGAGGGCGCCGGCGCGCCGGCGAGCTGCACGATCGCCGTCGCCGCGCCGGCGGCGGAGGGCGGCTGCCACGCGGCGAGCCCCGGCGATCTCCGCGTGTTCCCCGAGTGCCCGACGGGGGGCGGCAGCTTCGGCACGTGGATCGTCGACGACTACGGCATGCCTGCCTTCGACTACACCTACGACCAGCTCAGCGCCGCGCCGTGGCCGAACAGCGAGGACATCGCCCCGGCGTTCGTCAAGCGGCGCGACCACTTCACGGTGACAGGCAACCGGCGGATCAACCTGATGGCCGTCGACGACGGCTACGCGGTCCTCTACACCAACGACCGCGCGCCGACCTGGCTCAACCGCGCGCACGAGGGCCAGCGCAACCTCGGCGGCGGCTTCTCGTACCTCCGCGACGCCTCCGGCGGCGCGCCGTGGGCCAGCGCCTACAAGTGGGCGCCGGAGGGCGCCGAGCACCGCAGGGTCTTCGGCGTCGGCTACTACGAGACGCAGGCGACGCACGACGGGATCGCCGTCCGTCACCGGATCATCGCCCCGCACGGCGACGCGCCGCTGGTGATCGACGAGGTCGAGCTGCGAAACCTCGGCGACGAGGCGCGGACCCTCGATCACGTCGCCTATTGGGACGTGAACCGCCACCAGCTCCGCATCGACTGGCAGCGCACGGGGCTCTTCGCCGCGCCGAGCGACGGCAGCCGCGACGCCCTCAACGACAGCTTCCTCCAGAGCGTGAGCTGGGACGCGGGGGCGCAGGCCCTGGTCGCGACGATGACGGCGAAGGGCGGCTACACGCCGCCGCCGAAGGGCGCGCCCGATCCCGTCGACGGCTACCCCCCGCCGATCTTCCTCGCGGCGCTGGTCGGCGAGGTCGACGGCGTCTACGGCGATCAGGCGGCCTTCTTCGGCGACGGGACCTTGGCCGCGCCGGCGGCCCTCAGCGGCGACGCGCCGGCCCCAGACGCGCTCCTCGAGGCCGCCGGCGGCCTCGGCCAGCCGGCGATGCTCGGCCTGCGCAGCGCCGTCAGCCTCGGCCCGGGGGAGTCGACGACGCTGCGCTTCGCCTACGGCTATGTCCCGGAGGGCGAGTCGCTGGCGCTCGTCGATCCCTACCGCGACGCCGACCTCGACGTCCTCGGCGACTCCCTCGATCGCTGGCGCGACGACCTCGCCTACGTCTACGTCGACGGCATGCCGCTCGCCCACCGCGAGACCGCCTGGCGCTCGCACGCGCTCCTCGCCCACAGCGTCTACAACGGCTACTACGACGCCCGCTACACGCCGCAGGGCTCGGCTTACCTCTACCTCCACGGCGCCGACGGGGCGCCGCGCGACCAGGCGCTCTTCAGCCTCGGCCTCAGCTACGCCGACCCGGCGCTCGCTCGCGGCAACCTCCTGCTGATCGCCGGCCTCCAGGGCGCCGACGACGGCCAGATCACCTACTCCTTCACCGGCTACGGCGTGAACGAGGGGGCGACGATCCACGAGCAGCCGTCGGACCTCGACCTCTTCTTCTTCACGGGCCTCGCCGAGTACCTGGCGGCGACCGGCGACTACGGGCTCCTCGCGGAGAGCGTCGACTTCTACCCGCGCGGCTCGCAGCCGCCCCCCTTCGCCGGCGACGACACGATCCTCGGCCACGTCCGCGCCGCCTTCCACAACCTCACGGAGAACGTCGGCCTCGGGCCGAACGGCCTCGTGCGGATCCGCGACGGCGACTGGTCCGACGGCATCGTCTACGAGGACCTGTCGCCGCTGGCGATCAGCAACACGATCGCCAACGGCGAGTCGGTCCCCAACTCGCAGATGGCGCTCTACGCCCTGCCGCACCTCGCGGACCAGATCGAGGCCGCCGATCCAGAGCTCGCGGCGGCGATGCGGGCCTACGCCGAGGCGCTCGTCGAGCCGGTGCGCGCGACCTTCGGCAGCCGGTGGTTCGCGCGGGCGTGGCTGCGCAACAGCATCAACCAGGCCTACCTCAAGGGCAACGACCTCGCCGACGATCCTTACAACGCCAACTTCATCGACCTCGAGGCCCAGCCTTGGGGGCTCCTCGCCGCCGACGAGCTGCTGACGCCGGCGCAGCGCGACGTCCTCCTCGACGAGATCGCGGCGCGCCTCGACGACGACTCGCCGATCGGCCCGCGCATGCGCCCCGACGGGATGGTGTGGCCGGCGATCTCGCAGCTGATGACCTGGGCCTACGCGCGCCACCGGCCCGAGGCCGCCTGGGACGCGCTCGAGGAGCAGCTCTACGCGACCCACGCGGCGATCTGGCCCGAGCAGTGGATCGGCGTCTGGGGCGGGCCGGACGGCTTCAACTCGGCCGGCACCGACGGCGGCACCTGGGCGAGCCCCGTGACGCCGATGACCGACTTCCCCGTCGCCAACATGAACCCCGAGGCGATGTGGCTCTTGGGGCTGGTGCGGGCCGCCGGCGTCGAGCCCTGGGCGCGCGGCCTGCGGATCGGCCTGCGCTTGGGGAGCCCCGGCGTCGTCGCCCTCGACCTCCGGCTCCTCCGCCTCGAGCGCTCGCCCGGGCGCGTCGCCGGCGAGTACCGGCCGATCGTCGACGGCGCGATCGCCCTCGCGGTCGAGCTCCCGGAGGGCGCGCGGCCGAGCGCCACGGTCGACGGGGTCGCTGTCGCGGCCGCGGTCGTCGACGGCGCGGCGATCGTCGAGCTCGAGCTCAGCGCCGGCGCGCCGCGGCGCTTCGAGGTCCGCTGGTAGGGCGCCGTCACTCAGCGCATTGATCGGCGCCCGGCGTCGTCGGCTCGGAGCGCGGCTCGGCGTCGAGGTCGAGCGGCACGTCCGCGTGGAGCCCGGCCTCGCCCGGCGCCGCGCAGTCGGCGAGGTGGAGGTCGCCGCTCGCGGCGTCGACGAACCACGAGGCGTCGCCCATCTCGGCGACGTTGTCGCTGAGCGCCGCCGTCGCGCCGTCGCGCGCCCGGATCCTGCGGTTCGACAGGTTGCCGTGGAGCGTGAGGTTGTTGGTCTCGCCCCAGCGGTACTCGATGCCGTTGGCGTAGCCGTCGGGGTGGCTGAAGAAGACGGTGTTGTGGGCGACGAGCGTGTCGACGGCGCGGTCGACGGTGATCCCGACGTCGTGCTCGCCGCTGCCGGCGTGCTCCGAGAAGACCGTGTTGTTGGTGATCGTCGCGCCGTAGACCGTGCTCACGAGGCCGAGGCCGATGCCGCGGGCGCAGTTGACGATGCGGTTGCGGGTCAGCGTGTGACCGCTGCCCTGGCTGCTATCCCACATGTGGATCGCGTGCTCGGCGAGGCCGCCGTTGTAGGTGTTGCCGTCGCGGAGCTCGGGGAATTTGCCGTGGGCCGGGCGCTGGACGCCTTCGGCGTCGCAGTAGATCCCGCTGAAGAGGTTGTCGCGGACGACCCAGTTGGTCGCCTCGTGGGTGTCGATGCCGCCGGTGTAGCAGCGCGTGCCGCCGTTCACCGGGCCGTAGCCCCAGACGTTGTCGCGGCCCTCGTCCGTCATCAGGAAGCGCGAGCACGACACCTGGACGCCGTCGATCTCGCCGTCGCCGCTGCTCGACTTGACGAACTGCTCGCCGCCGTCGACGAGCTCGAGGTTGTGGAGGATGACGTCGTCGGCGTTGGCCCACAGGTGGACGAGGTGGAAGATCGACCGGCGGACCGTGAGATCGGCGACGACCACCCCGGGCGCGTCGATCGTGATCACGCCGCTCTGGCCGCCGAGGCCCTTGTACTCGGAGTCGAGGATCACCGCCGAGGCGTCGCCGCTCTGCGAGCGCAGGATGACGTTCGGCTTCGTGAAGTAGACGCCGGTGTACTGGCCCTGTCCGGCCTCGTTGAAGGTGTAGAGGCCGTCCTGGAGGAGGATCGTGTCGCCCTCCTGGGCGCCCATGACGACCTCGCGCAGGGTCGTCTTCTGGCCGTCGACCTCGACCATGCCGGGGTCGCTCGGGCTGACGACGATCTCGACGCCGTTGCCCTCGGGGAGGACCGTCTCAGCGCAGGCGTCGGCCGGCGGATCGCCGGTCGTGTCCGAGGTCTCCGTGCCGTCGGTCGGGTCGCTCGTCGCGGTCGAGGCGGTGGTCGAGGTCGCGTCGGTGGTCGAGGT
>JAGQIT010001043.1:4209-4533 GCA_020431135.1 Myxococcales bacterium
GTCGTCGCGCTGGAGGTCGCGCCGGCGGTCTGGGTGGCGCTGCCGTCGGTGTCAGTGTCGTCGGCGTCGGTGCCCGCGCAGGCCGCGAGGGCGCACACCAGGGTCGAGATCGTAAGCAAAGAGAGGCGTCGCATCGCCGGCAGCCTAGCAGCTGCGGAACGCTGTGCGCCGCGGATGGTGTGGCATGGTCTACGGGTCATGTTGGGCACAGGCGCGCGCGCGTGATCGCGGACGCCCGCGCGCGCGTCGAGCCGCGGCGCCGCGCCCCGGCGAGAACCGGCGCGCAGCGACGCGACGCGCCGCGAATTGCAGCCGGCCGTGGCG
>JAGQIT010001044.1 GCA_020431135.1 Myxococcales bacterium
TCGCGCCAATCGCGGGCGAAGCCGGTCGCGTTGTCGATCGCGCCCGCGTCCCCGCCCGCGCTCCGGCAGCCGCAGCCGCCCTCCCCGGAGCCCCCGCCTCCAGTCGCGCTCTCACCTGCGCTGTCGTCCTCGACCCAGCCGTCCCAGGGCTCGCACTGCGAGCTGTCCCACTGGCCGCTGGCGTCCGCGCAGTTCACGGGCGTGTCGCCGCACTCGGCCTGGAGGGCGGCGAGCGGGTCGAGCTGCTGCGGCCCTGCCTGATCGACCAGGTTCTCGCCGGCGCAGATCTCAGCCATGAGAACGGCCTCGCCGGTCGCCCAGACGAAGGCGTTCGGCGTGACGCACGGCGCCTTGTCGCTGGCGCTCGCCCGCGCCTCGCCGGTCCCCAGGTCGAAGCCCCGCAGGCCGATCTGATCGCCGGTCGCGGCGAAGGCCGCGAGGTCGGCGGTGAAGGTCGCGTCGATCCGACCGTCGCCCTCCGTCGCCGCGCAAAACCCACCCCACTCGCTCGTCGAGCACGAGCCGATGTAGGGCTCGGCGCCGTTGCAGCAGAGCATCGTCTCGAATTGCAGGTACTCGACGATCGTCAGCTCCGCCGCGCTGTCGATCGTCGGCACGAAGGGCTCGGGCAGCGCCGCGTCGTCGACGCTGAAGCTCGCGTCGACAGAGAAGCCCGCCGGCAGCTCGCACTCGTTGCCGGCGAAGACCGTGTTGTCGACGTCGATGTGGAGGTCGTAGGTCATACCCGGCGTCAGCGCGGCGGCTGGCCGCCAGACCAGGGCCAGCGGGTCCTCCGAGAACTCGAGGGCGCCGTCGATGACCTGATCGCCGGCGTCGGTGACCGTCGCGCTGAGGGCCGCGAGCGAGCCCTCGCTGACCCCCGACGCGTCGACCCGGAGGACGAGCACGCCCTCGGCGGGGATCGCCGCGGCCTGGAGGAGCTCGATCGCCGACCAGCCCTCGCACTGCGGGATGTAGGGATCGCAGGCCTGCGCGGGCGTCGGCGCGGCGGCGACGGCAGCGAGCGCGAGGACGGCGACCGCACGCGGAGCGACGAGGATGATCGAGGAAGACCAAGGACGCATGCCGCAAGCGTAGCTCGCCCCGCGCCGGCTCAGGAGGCCGCCGCGAGCGCGCCTGCGCGCCGAGGCGACGCGGCGCGCGGGCCTCCCCGACCTCAGCGGGCGTCCTCCGGCCGCGCCGGCGCCGGGGTCTCGATCCCGACGGCGGCGAGGCGCCGGCGCATGTCGTCGGCGTAGATCGATCCCGCGCGGTAGAAGAGCGCCGGCTCGCCGAGCGGCGCGGCGACGGTGACCGAGCGGCCGCCGCCGCGGGTGTCGAAGCGGCGCCCAGACCACAGGTGGATCCACTGCGCGGCCGGCAGGTAGACGCGCGCCGTGTCGACCCCCGGATCCGTCACCGGCGCGAAGAGGAGCTCGCCGCCGATCATGAACTCGCGGCCCTCGAGCGCCACGACGCGCGGGTCGTCGGGGAAGTGGAGGAAGGGGTGACGGGCGAGCGGCAGGCCGCTCGTCGAGGCCTCGGCGACGAGCTCGCGGCGGTAGGGCGCCCACGACCGATAGACCTTGGCCATGCGATCGAAGTGGGCGAGGAGCTCGTCGTCGTCGGCGATCTGGGCGTTGTCCTCGGGGAGGTTGCCCTCGTGGGTGCGGTAGACCGCCGTGAAGGCGCTCAGCTCCATCCACCGCATCAGGAGCTCGCGCGAGCGCAGGATCCTCCACGGCCCGCGGCGCAGCGCCGTGTAGCCGCCGATGTCGCTGTGGTTGAGGCTGATCCCCGAGAAGCCCCCCGAGAGCAGGCCGACGACCGCCGACTTGAGGCCGTCGTCGGCGTCCCAGGTGACGAGCTGATCGCCCTCCCAGAAGAGCGTCGACTGGCCGGGCGAGCGGGTGAAGCCGGCGCGGGTGAAGAAGACGAGCTGGTCGCCGTCGGTCGCGTCGTCGACCGCGGCGCGGTTGAGCGCCGCCCACTCCACCGGGTAGCGGTTGTGGTAGCTCGCCGCCGGCTCCCCCGAGGCGAGCACGGCGTCGTAGGGCAGCGCCTCGCCGAAGTCCGCCATCCACCCGCGGGCGCCGCGGGCGATCACCTCGCCCTCGAGCACCGAGGCCTTGAACCACGCGGCCGCGGCCGGGTTCGAGAGGTCGAGGAGCCCCGCCGAGAAGTCGGTGTTCGGGATCATGTAGGGCGCACCGCCTGGCTCTTTGACCAGGTATCCCGCGGCCTCGGCCTCGGCGAAGAGGTTGCGGCGGTCGCCCCCGACCCCGCCCGCCGCCGCGCCGACGTCGACGAGGAAGGGGTTGACGTAGGTGAGGACGGCGATCCCCTCGCGCCCGAGGTCGGCGACCAGCTCGTCCCAGCCGGGGTAGTGGTCCTCGTCGAGCGTCCAGCTCCACCACAGCTGCTTGCCGAAGGAGGTCGTACGCTGGCCGACCCAGTCCTGGATCCAGAAGGCGGCGATCGGCGTCCCGCGGGCGCGCAGCGCCTCCCAGAGCGCGCGCACCCGCGCCGTCCCGCCCTGGACCCCGACGACCGCGCCGTCGCCGATCCACGCCGGCAGCGGCCGCATCCGCCCGGTGTAGGCGGTGGTCGCCCGGAGCAGCTCCGCCGGCGTCCGCCCGGCGACGATCCGCCCGCGGAGCGCCGGGCTCCAGACCTCGACCTGCGCCCGATCGTCGCGCCGCAGATCGAAGATCGACCGCTCGCTGTTCTCGAGGAGGAGCGCGCGCAGGCGGCTGGTGATGTACTGCGGCGCCGCGGCGTAGGTCGTGTGCCAGTCGCCGCCGGCCTTGGCGACGAGGTCGACGACCGTCGTCAGCGGCTCGCGGCCGCGGCCGATCCCCTGCTCTTGGATGAAGATCGGCAGGCGCGCGCCCTTCATGTCGACGCGCGAGAATTGCTCGCCGAAGCCGTAGAAGCGCTCGTCCGCGGCGCTCGCGTAGGTGATGAACGCGCGGTCGATGCCGTCGCCCTCGAGCTCGAGCGCGAACCCGAGGTGGCGCGGGCGCCCGGGGATCGCCGAGAAGCGGAGGACGTAGCCGACGCGCTCGCCGAGGTCGCAGCCGAGGGTGCCGGCGACGATCAGCGCGGGCGCCCCGTCCTCCCCCGCCTCGTCCTCGCCGGCGCCGTCCTCGACGACGACCCGCGCGACCCGCTGATCGCCGCAGCTCCGCAGGCGCTCGTCGTCGATGTGGAAGGAGCCGCGGCTCTCCGCGACCGCCGCGCGGCCGGCCGCGGCGGCGACGAAGGGCTCGCCCGCCACCGTCGCCCAGGCGAGCTTCGCCGGCTCATCGGCGTGGACGACCTCGAGGCGCTCAGCGCCTTCCTCGGGGATCCAGCGGATCGTGAAGTCGCCGGTCGTCAGCGTCCGCGCCGTCGCCCCGTCGGCGACCGTCAGCGCGCCGCCGATCGGCCACTCGCGGGCCGTCCGCGCCCCCCAGCGCGCCGTCGCCACGAGGACGACGATGAGCGCGATCCCGCCGACGACGAGGCAGAGGCGGGTGAGGAGTTCGATCGGCTTCCACGGGCGCATGGCGGCGCCTGCATAGGAGCACGCGCACCCGTGGGCCCGTCAAGCGCAGGCCCTACGCGGCAGACCTCACGCCCGACCGCGGCGCCGCGCCGCGCCGCCCTGCTAGCATTCGCGGCGATGGCGAGCTCCAGCCCCCATGTGATCGACGTCTCCCCCGGCGCGTTCGACGTCGAGGTCATCGAGCGCTCCTACGAGATCCCCGTTCTCGTCGACTTCTGGGCGGCCTGGTGCGGCCCCTGCCGGATGCTCGGCCCGGTTCTCGAGGGCGTCGCCGACGAGGCCGGCGGCCGCTTCCTCCTCGCCAAGGTCGACACCGAGGCCCACCGCGAGGTCTCCGCGCGCTACGGCGTCCGCTCGATCCCCTACGTCGTTCTCTTCATCGACGGCAAGCCCGCGGCCGACTTCGTCGGCGCCCTCCCCAAGGGACAGATCCTCCGCTTCCTCGACGAGCACATCCCGAACGACGCCGACCTCGCGGTCCACGCGGCGCGCGAGGCCCTCGCCAAGGGCGATCGTCCGGCCGCGGAGGCCGCCCTCGCGGTCGCCCTCGCCGACGATCCGAAGCACGCCGGCGCCCACCTCGAGCTCGCCCGCCTCGCCGTCAGCGACGGCGACCGCGAGGCGCTCGACGCCCACGTCCAAGCGATCGCCCCGCACCTCGATGAGGCCGAGGAGGCGGCCGCACTCCTCGCCCTCGCCGACCTCGGTGAGGCCTGCCGCGACGGCGGCGGCGAGGCGGCGCTGCGACAGCGCCTCGCGGCCGACGAGGACGATCACCTCGCGCGCTACCAGCTCGGCTGCTGCCTGGCGATCGCCGGAGAGCGCCCCGAGGCCCTCGGTGAATTCCTCGCGATCATCCAGGCGACCCGCAAGCCGCCCCGCGACCGCGCCCACAAGGCGATGCTCACCCTCTTTAAGATCCACGGCCGCGCCGACGGGGTCGTCGATCGATTCCAGCGTCAGCTCCAGATCTACCTGTGAGCGCCGCGGCGTCCGCCGACGCCGCGCCAACTTGTGCCTTGCCGCGCGCGCTCTCGCGCACTAGTGTGCCGGGCGCGCCCTCCGGCGCCCAAGGACAGGTACAGACAGATGGGCTTCTTCGACAAGGCAAAGTCATTCTTCGGCGGCCACGGCGTGAAGGTGGAGATCACCCGCCTCGAGCGCCAAGACCCCGGCAGCGTCACCTTCCCGATCACCGACAGCGTCTTTAAGGGCAACTGGCGCGTGGTCACGGAGAAGCCCTGCACCGTGCTCTCGCACACCCACGAGCTCGTCGTGAAGAAGACCTTCGCCGACGGCCGCGAGGAGGAGCTGGTCGTCGGCGAGGACACCCACGACAGCGACACCGACATCATGGGCCACCCGCTCAAGTGGCCCTACGAGCTGCCGGCCGGCGGCACCGCCGAGGACTCGTTCCTCATCTCCGACATCGACCTGCCGAAGGCGCTGCGCCGCCTCGGCTACGCCGACCCCACGGACGCGATCGCCGACACCAACGTCGAGGTGTTCTTCCGCGCGACCGCCGACGTCAAGGGCTCGCCCTTCGACCCCGACGCGACCGCCAAGGTCCGGCTGATCCCCTGAGCCGACGGGCTCGACCCGGAGGGCGCCAGGGTGCCCTCCGGGGCGGAGCTACGAGGCTGTCCTGCTCGGCGCGCCGGCGAGAGCGCGTTGAGAACTCGGACAGCCGCTAGAGATCCGGGCAGTCGACCGCCGGGTTCTCGGAGAGCGCGCAGCTGTAGGTGAGCTTCGCCTTGATGTCCGGGTCGGTGTTGATCGTGAAGAACTCGAGGTTCCAGCCGGCGTCGGCGCACTTCTGCGACATGTCGTCGTCGGCGTCCGGGGTGAGCCCCGCCTTGTCGACGCGGTTGACGTAGCAGATCGTGCTCCCCTGCGGCGGCGCGAGGCCGTCGCCCTCGTCGACGCAGAGCGGCACGGCCGAGACCTCCTTTGTCTCGAGGTCGGTGTTGTAGACCGTGCAGTCGGGCTCGAGGATCGGCGTGTTCGGGTCGCTGTCGGCGACGCACTCCGGGACGCAGGCCGGGACCAGGTTGTCGCGCAGGCGCTCGGCGATCGCCGCGAGCGCGGGGCTGTAGTCGGCGCTGCAGATCGAGAAGAGGTTGACGTCGGCGTCGACCTGGAAGAACTCGGCGAACTCGCGCAGGCGCACCGGCGGCAGGCCGGCGCCGCCGTCGGCGCTCGTGCACCCGGGGTCGACCCCGTAGGCGTCGAGGAAGGCGCCGTCGCCGAGCGCGGTGTAGCTCAGCGGGTCGCCCGCGAAGCCCTGGGGGACGCCCGCGATCACGGAGACGAAGACCTCGGCCTCGGCGTTGATCTGCCGGCGCTCGTCCTCGATCTGCTGAAGGAGGCCGACGTAGCGGTCGAGCGGGTGGAGGACGGCGCTGTCCGGATCGTCCGTCTGGGCGCCGCTCGTGTCGTGGTTGGCGGCCCAGCAGCTCCCGAAGTCGGGGCCGGGGCTGTCGCAGGCGACCCCGGCGCGCCAACACATCGACGACGTCGGGTAGACGTCGCCGGGGTCGTTCCAGAAGACCTTGTTGTCGACGAAGATCTCGTTGTGCTCGGGGTTCACCGAGCAGTCGAGTTCGTCGGTGATGATGACGACGCTGAGCAGCGCGCTGTCGCGGAGGAAGCCGAAGTTCGGCTCATCGGCGGTCTCGCTGCGCTTGACGCCGAGGTAGAGCGCCTCGAGCGGCCCCTCGAAGCCGCAGCCGTTGACCCCCTGCGGGCCGAAGCACTGGAGCGCCTGGACGGTCGAGACGCCGTCCGGGAGGTTCGTGACGGCGCCGCTGCGCTCGATCCACGGGCGCGGCTTCGGGTTCGGGTCCTTGTCGGTGGTCGTCGGCGTGATCGCGAGGTCGGCGTCGGTGAGCCCGCAGTAGTCGGTGCAGGCGAAGGAGGCGTCGAGCGGCGGGTCGACGCCCTCGAAGGTGAAGTCGCCGAGGCCGACCCGATCGACGCAGGACGAGAGGACGAAGTTGCCG
>JAGQIT010001045.1 GCA_020431135.1 Myxococcales bacterium
CCTCGACGGTGAAGTCGACGTGTCCGGGCGTGTCGATGATGTTGATGAAGTTGTCCTTCCACTGGACGAAGGTCGCGGCCGACTGGATGGTGATGCCGCGCTCCTTCTCGAGCTCCATCGAGTCCATCGTCGCGCCGTCATCGGTCTTCCCGCGGACCTCGTTGATCTTGTGGATCACACCCGTGTAGAAGAGGATGCGCTCCGTAAGAGTCGTCTTGCCCGAGTCGATGTGGGCGGAGATCCCGATGTTGCGGACTTTCGCGAGTTCCATGAGCTTGCCGTGCGTGTTTGCGTAGTGGTTGGACGAATGTGGCCCGGACCCGACGTCGGCCGGGAGCGGGCCAGCATGATTTCCCGGGCTGCGGGCGCGCGGAGAATGCCACACAGAGGGGGGCTGGGCACCCCTGGAGGCGCTGATGGTAGATGTCTGTTTGTGACCGTCCACACGAAGTGGCGGGCGACCTCGCGGGTCAGGCGGTCCCTGCGCCGCCGCGTTGAGCGTGCGTCGCGATAGGATCGCGGCGATGTCAGAGCATCGAGGAGAGCAGCGCCTCGCGGCGCGTGTCGCCTGTGTCGCCGCGATCGCGGCGATCTCGGCCGCGGCGGGCTGCGGCAAGGACCGGGCGAAGCCCGCCGACGCGGCCCCAGCGAAGGAGGAGGCGCCGGAGGACCCGGCCTCCGCATCTGCGCCATCGGAGGCCGCTCCGGCGGCCGCGACGGCGATCGGCCGCTCGCGTCCCGCGACGTTGGCGGTGTCCGGTCGCCACGTCTGCGCCCTGACCGAGCGCGGCGAGGTCGCCTGCTGGGGCGCCGGTCGCCGCGGCCAGCTCGCGCCCGGGACCGGCCAGAGCAGCTCGAAGCCGGTGAAGGTGCCGGGGATCGCCGACGCGGTCGCGGTCGTCACCCCCGGCGACGCGAGCTGCGCCCTGCGTGCGGACGGGCGGATCTCGTGCTGGGGCAACCTCCCGGGGACCAGCGCCGTCCTCCACGAGGTGTGGACCACGGACGCGCTCGGCGAGGTCGTCGAGCTCGTCGCCGGCCGCTACTCGGCGAAGGATCTCTGCGGCCGCCGCCGCGACGGCACGGTCGCCTGCCTGACGGGCGTCGGCGCGGCGCGCCCGGAGGTCCGCGAGCTCCCGTCGGTGACGAAGACGGTCGCCCTCGCCAGCGCCAGCGATCGCATGTGCGCCTTGGACGACGATCGCACGCTGCGCTGCTGGAAGCTCTGGGGCGTCGACGCCTACAAGCCGGCGATCGCCGCCAAGGACGCGGTCGGCCTGGCGAGCAGCGGCGACGCGATCTGCTACAGCAAGGCCGGCGGCGAGCTCCTCTGCCAGGGCTACGGCGGCTGGGAGCCGATGGTGGCGATCCAGGGGCCGCTGTGGAAGGCGAAGATGGTGGGCGACATCGCGGCGGCGGCGGTCGACTACGACGGGCGCGGCGGCGCCTGGTGCCTGCGCGACAGCGCCGGCGCCGTGTCGTGCTGGGGGAGCAACCGCTACGGCCAGCTCGGCAACGGCCGCCCCGGCTTCAGCGCGACGCCGCGGCGCTTCTTCGCCGACATCGAGGCCGCGAAGATCGACGCCGGCGGCGACCAGAGCTGCGCGGTCCAGCCGTCGCAGACGGTCGTCTGCTTCGAGCAGATCCTCGTCGAGCAGGAGGATCCTGAGGTCGAGGGCGTCCGCCTCCTGGCCTCCGGCGACACCCACAGCTGCGCGGCGGTCGGCGGCGGTCAGCTGCGCTGCTGGGGCGCGAACGAGGGCGGCAGCCTCGGGGTCGACGGCGATCCCGAGGGGCTCGTCCGCGTCCCGGGGATCTCGAACGTCACCGAGGTCGCCGTCGCCGACACCCACAGCTGCGCGGCGCTGATGGACGACCGCGTGCTCTGCTGGGGGAGCGGCGACTTCGGCCAGCTCGGCAACGGCCGCTACACCCGCGACGTCGCGGCGGGCGGCGAGGACCAGCGGATCGCCAGCGCCGACCCCCTCGAGGTCGACGGGATCAGCGGCCGCGTCCGCGGCCTCGCGCTCGGCGACTCCTTCAGCTGCGTGGCGACCTCGGTCGGCGTCTACTGCTGGGGGCAGCTCCCGGACCCGGGGAGCGAGGAGGACCCGGTGATCGCCCAGCCGCGCCTCGTGCTCGCCGGCGGCGTCAAGATGATCCGCGGCGAGGGCGAGTCGTTCTGCGCCCTCGACGAGGCCGGCGCGGTGCGCTGCTGGGGCGAGGTCGCGTCCGGCTACAACGAGGTCGATCGCGGCGACCTCGCGGGCGAGCCGAGCGAGCCCTTCGTCCTCGGCGGGCCGCTGTGGGAGATCGGCGGGATCCCCTTCGAGCCGGTCGGCATCGCGGTCGGCGATCGCCACGCCTGCGTCCTCGCGCCGGCGGGGACCGTGCACTGCTGGGGGCACAACGACGAGGGCCAGCTCGGCGACGGCACGACCCGCGAGCGGACGATGCTCACGCGCGTCGACGGCCTCGAGGGCGTCACCGAGATCGACGCCGGGACGGCGCACACCTGCGCGCGCAAGGGCAAGGAGGTCTACTGCTGGGGCAGCCGCACGGCGCCGTCGGCCGACGCCAAGGACGAGAGCCCGAGCCCCGTCCGCGGCCTCGAGGCCTACGTGATCCCGGCGGCCGCGCGCGCCCCGGCGACGCCCGGCGGCTGAGCGCCCGCGCTGCCCTCGTCGACCGCGATTGCTCCGCCGGAACTCGCGATACAGCCCGATAGAGCGGCGTTTCGTCCGAGTCAATCGGGGCCGACGATCGCGGCGC
>JAGQIT010001046.1 GCA_020431135.1 Myxococcales bacterium
GGGCCAGGCGCGCAGCGGCGCGAGGTCGCCTGGCCAGCGGACACGGTCGAGCCACGGCAGCACCAGCGCCTGCGGGACGCTGACGAAGAGGCGCTCGCGGGCGACGCCGCGGGGGCGCAGGCTGGCGGCGGCGAGGGCCCGGGCGCCGCGGGGGAGCGCGGCGATCACCCGCCGGAAGAGCGCGAGGGTCGTCGCCGGATAGGGCGCGCCGAAGGTCAGCGCGTAGCCGTCGGCGATCATCTCTATGAGCTCGTCGACGCCGGCCGCCGGCGCGCTCGGGTCGCCCCAGAAGCGGCGGTCGATGCAGGGGAGCTGGAAGGGCGGGCGGTCGAAGGGGGCGTCCCACTCGAGCCAGAGCACCGGGGTGTTCTCCATGCATCGGCGGTGGGGGTGCGCGGCCGGTCGCGCCCACGCCTCGAGGAGCGGGCGGGCGCCCTCGATGAGGGGGGACTGCGGGCGCTCGAGCGCGGCGGCGACGCTTCGTCGGACGCCCGGCGCGTCGACGAGGCTGGCCATCAGATCGACCTGCGGATCGCCGGACAGGCGGCCCTCGAGGATCAGCCAGTGGAAGATCGGCGGCAGGGCCGAGGCCGCCGCGCAGGCGGCCTCGACCCGATCCGGGGGGAGCAGCGCCGCCGGCCACAGCGGTCGGTGGGCCTCGAGCTCAGCGGCGATCGAGAACTGGACGAGCTTGCTGTTCATGGTCGGCATCACGCGGCTCCCCTCGTCTGGCTAGCGGATCCGGAGGAGGCCGTCGTCGCTCCCGGGGAGGGCGAGGGCCTCGTAGTGGTAGGTGCCGCGGTCGTCGTCGGCGTTCGGCCAGTGGAGGACGACCTGGTAGTCGCCGGTCGGCGGGGCGTCGAAGAGCACCCGGTAGCTGCGGTGGGTGTCCTCGTCGTCGCCGCCGTCGACCCGCGTGATCGTCCCGCGCTGGGTGATCGCCCCGTCGAGGCGGGCGTCCGCGCCCTCGTCGCGGCGGTAGAGGACCGCCTCGATCGCCGCGTCCTGCGGCAGGGCGTCCTCGTGGACGGCGTCGACGTCGACGTCGAAGGCGACGACGCGGCCGACGGTCATCGAGTTGCGGAGGACGGTGGTCATGATGTCAATTGTCTCTTGGCTCCAGCTCATGGGTATTCTCGCTTGTCTTGGTATTGAGTAGTGGCTTCTGGTTCGTCTCTATGTCGGTCGTTCTAGGATATAGGCATAGTTTTCCTGGCGCCGGCGATCGCGCGCCGAGGTGGCGCGCGATCATGGCGGTATATCGATAGGCTTCTAAGCTAGGGAGTTATGGAAGGGCGGGCTCTGCCGGCGCCTCGAGGTAGAGGCTGGAGCCGCCGAGGTCGATCGGGCTCGCGCTGGCGACGAGGAGCCCAGGGCGGCCGACGACGCGCCAGGTGACCCGGAGCGCGCCGACGGGGGCGCGCGCGAGGGCGATGTGGCGGTCGCCGTAGACGTGGCGGAAGGGCAGCGGGCCGGCGGCGTCCTCGACCTCGGCCGCGCCGACGACGAGGCCCGCGCCGGTGTATGTGACGAGGGGCGCCGTCGCTGGCGGGCAGGCGCCGCAGCGGCACTCGCGGGAGCTCGGTCCGCCGTAGCAGCGGGGCTCGTCCGCGGCCCCCGTGCGCGCGGCCTCGCCGGCGTAGGGGAGGATGCGCGCGCTCATCGGTCGTGTGTGCGGGCCGCGGCCGCGGGCGCCGAGGGGCAGCTCCGCGTCGCCGCGCAGGCCGTACTCCGCGCGCTCCCAGGCGCCCGTGAAGCCGACGACCGCCGCGCCGACGCAGGTCCGGTAGAGGCGCGCCTCGGGATCGCAGGACGCCGCGGTCATCCGCCCGACGGCGACGTCGAGCGTCGCGTCGGCGTCGAGGTCGGTGAAGCGGACGGGCGCCGCGATGCCGGCGGTGCGGTGGAAGCTGTGGCCGCGGGCGAGTGGGGGAGACGCGTCGATCGCCCGCGTCCACAGGTGGAACCCGGAGCGGTCGAGGCGGCCGCAGCCGGCGCTGTCGGAGCAGCCCTCGGAGGCCGCGATGAGGGCGATTGGCGGGCCGTCGTCTGTCGCGCTGACGGCGACGTCGACCCCGAGCGCGTAGGGGGCCGCGCTCTTCGGCGCCCACAGGCGCTCACAGGTCAGCGGCCCGTCGGCGACCAGCGGACCCTCGAGGAGGTGGACCTCGCGACCTCCGGCGAGGAGGTCGAGGTCGCCGTCGAGATCGACGTCGGCGAGGCGGAGCTGCGCCGCGCTCATCGACGGGATCCGCAGGGCGCGGCGGAGCTCGCCGTCGTCGCCCTGCAGGTAGACGAAGATCGGCCCGCGCAGGCCGCTGGGGAGGAGGTGGCCGACGGTCTCCGGCATGCGCTCGAGGCCCTCGTCGGGGCTCGCGCACGGGTTGTCGCGGCGCGGCGTCGCGTCGCGCTCCTGCGCTGGCGCCCAGAAGGTCCCGACGACGAGGTCGAGGTCGCCGTCGCCGTCGAGGTCNNCCGTCGAGGTCGCCGAGCGCGACGGAGGAGACGGCGAGCCCGTCGTCGATCCAGCGCTCGCGCCACTCGCCGTCGCGGAGCTCGGCGAGGATGAGGCCGCCGGCGTCGGGGCGCTGGGTGGCGCCCGCGAGCGCCGCGAGGATCGC
>JAGQIT010000080.1 GCA_020431135.1 Myxococcales bacterium
GTCCGTGTTTTGCCAATCACACGATGTGCTGCTGTTCGGTCGGCGCCTCCGCGGCTCGATGCGGACATCTGCGGCGAATGATCTTCGAGGCTTGGGCTCGGGCCGCGGGGAGCTGCGAGCCGACGTAGTCGACTCCGATCGGGCAGAGTTCGCAGGACGGCCGGGTGCGGGTCGACGATCACGATCGCGGGGGCAGACAGGTCGCTCGCGGCAGGTCGCTACTCGCGGCGGAGCTCGACGCTCCGCGCCGCCGTGTCGATCGCCACGTACATCCGCTGGCCGACGCTGCACGAGCCGCTGTTGACGACCCAGCCCTCCGGGTACTCGACGCGCACGGGGACGTGGGTGTGGCCCATGACGACGACGTCGGCGGCGCGCTCGCGGAGGAGCTCGCGGCCGGCGCGGAGGTAGGGGCCCTCGGGGTGGTGGAAGCGGCGGTGCTTGATCTCGATGTCGTTGGCCTCGAACCACTGCGCGACCGGGCGCAGGCCGACGAAGCGCAGGCGCCCGGTGAACCACGACGCCGCCCGGGTCAGCGGCTCGACGCGGCGGAAGAGCGGATCGAATTGGTGGCCGTGGATGAAGAAGACGCGGAAGCCGTCAGCGTCGATCTCGTGGGTCTCCTCGGCGCCGAGATGATCCCGCGCGATCGCGTCGTGGTTGCCGTGGATGTAGCGGTAGGGCGGCCGCGCGAAGCGCTCGGCGAGCGCGGGGAGGCGGCGCTGGGCGGCCATGAGCTGGCGCACGGCGCCGCGGCGCCCGGGGAGCAGCGCGTGGTCGGTCTGGAAGACGTCCCCGACGAGGACGATCGCGTCGAAGCGGCCCTCGAGGTCGTCGAGGAAGCGGAGGAAGCCGGCCTCGGTGTGGCGGAACTCGTCCATCCACGGGCGGGCGCCGATGTGCAGGTCGGAGAGCGCGGCGATCCGCATGGGCACGGTGAACATAGCTCAGGCCGCCGCGGTCGGCCGGGGGCGCGGACCTCCGACCGCACGGGCGCGTTCGGGCGCTGACCTCCGCAGCGGCGAGGCGGCGCGGCGGACCGCCCTCGAGCTTGTCTCGGCCGCCGCGCGACTTACATCGTTCACCAAGGAGAACGCCGTGACTGCTGCCAACGCCCTCTACTTCCGCTGCCCCGAGTGCGGCGGGATCAACCGGATCCCCCCGGAGCGCCTCGCCGAAGGCCCGTCCTGCGGTCGCTGCCATCTGCCGATCGACGCCACGGCGCACCCGGCCGACATCGATGACGCGGCGCTCCGACGCCTGGTGAAGAGCGCCCCCGTGCCGGTGCTCGTCGACTTCTGGGCGGCCTGGTGCGGGCCCTGCCGGATGCTCGCGCCGCACGTCACCGAGCTAGCGAAGCGCTACGCCGGCCGGGCGATCGTCGTGAAGATCAACACCGAGGTCGCGCAGGAGACCGCCGCCAGCCTCGGCATCCAGGCGATCCCGACGCTCGTCGTCTACAAGGGCGGCAAGGTCGTCCAGCGCCAGGCCGGGGCGGTGATGGGCCCGGCGCTCGATCGCCTGATCTCGGCGCATCTCTAGCGACAGCGATCCGCGCCAGAGTCCCGCGTAGGCGCGCCGCGATCGTCCTCCGGTCTGTTCTGACGGGCCGGGGCGACGCGCTGGCGCGCCGGCGCGTCGACCCAGAGCGTCGTGTCAGAGCCCGCAACCGCGGCGTTCGGTCGGAGCTATCAGGGCCGACGAGCTCCGCCAGCCGCGAAGCGCAGACCCGCAGAGTGACCCCGCGTGCTCGCGCCGACGCATGTCGAGCGCGGCCGCCGGCGAGGTCATGCGGGCGCCGTTTCGGGTCGCCCGTCGTGGGGGCGTGAGGCGACAGATGAGGTCGAGGGGCCGGTGAGCAGGGGTACAGGGGCGAGGCGCGTTTCCGCACGCGGGGGATCGGCCCATAGGTTCACTAGTGACGCCCACGTAGGGTAATAGGTAGTGTACCTTGCGTAACTTGGCACACCGTCATCGACGCGGTCGCCGCAGTGTGCAGGGGAGCCCCAAAGCAGGGTAAACACTAGGATCCACACCCCGATGAGCAACGACCACCGCACACCCGGCGACAGCGGCACCGGCACCTCGATGAGTGCGTCGGAGTACTACGGGTACCAAGGGACAGATCTGCCGACCGGCACCGTCGTCAAGTGCGTCAGCCAGTTCGAGATCGTCCAGCGGCTCGGTGAGGGGGGGATGAGCAAGGTCTACAAGGCGTTCGACCGCCTGATGAACCGCTACGTCGCTCTGAAGGTGATGAAGAACGACGTCCCGGAGTGGGCCCACCGCCACTTCCGGCGCGAGGCGAGGATGTGCGCGAGCTTCATGCACAACAACCTCGTCCGGGTGATGCAGGTCGGCACCGCCGAGGAGTTCGGCCTCCTGTGGTTCGCCATGGAGTACCTCCGCGGCAAGGACGTCGGCTGGTTCATCGACAACGGCACGCCGGTGCCCGTGCCGGTGATCGCCGAGATCTTCATGCAGGTCCTCGAGGCGCTGCGCTACGTCCACCTCCGGCGGATCGTCCACTGCGACATCAAGCCCTCGAACATCTTCGTCACCCGCGACTCGCACGATCCGCTGCTGCGCGTGGTCAAGGTGCTCGATTTCGGGGTCGCCCGCGATCTCAGCGACCTCACCCCGCAGAGCAAGGCGCACGTCATGGGCGATCCGCGCTACATCGCCCCGGAGCAGACGATCGCCGGGGGCTACATCGACCACCGCGCCGACCTCTACGCGCTCGGCATGACCTTCTTCGAGCTGGTCACCGGCGGCCGCCACCCCTTCGAGGATCTCTTCGAGAAGCACCCGCGCCACCTCCTGCACGCGCACCGCGAGCGCGAGCCGGTGCCGGTGAGCCACTACATGGACCCCGGCTCGCCGGCGGAGCTCGTCGAGGCCGTCGACGGCTTCTTCTTCAAGGCGTGCTCGAAGCAGGTCCAGGGGCGCTACAAGGACGCCTCGGAGATGAAAGAGGCGGTCAGCGAGCTCGCCAAGCTCGCCACGCGGGTCAGCGGCTGAGCGCCTGCGCGCGCCGTGCCTCGCGGCGCGGGCGTTGACGCCCGTCGACTGTCGCGTCCTCCGCCTTGCTGGCGCCCCGGGCTGTGGGGGATCATCCGTCCGTGGACGAGGTGGACGAGGTCGACGCGATCCCTGAGCTCCTGGGCGCCGCCGCGCGGACGACAGCCTGGCTCTCTGAGCAGATCGACGCGGGGAGCTTCGATCGCGACCCGGCGGACGTCGCCGATCACTGTCGCCTGCCGCTGCACTTCCTCGCCGCCGGCGAGCTGCGGCGGGCTCACCGGGCGCTCGATCGGATCGCCGCTGACTTCCTCCTCGACGACGGCGACGTCCGGAGCTCGCCGAGCGAGCGCAGCGTCGATCCCTTCTTCGAGGAGCACGCGGCGATCGCCGGGGCCTGGGTCGCGCTCGCCGCCCGCAAGCTCGGCCGCTTCGACGTCGCCGGCCCGACCGAGCGCTACCTCGAGCGCTTCTTCAACCCCGAGCTCGGCGGCTTCGCCGGCCGCCGGCCCTACGATCGCGGCGAGCGCGAGGTCGGCGTC
>JAGQIT010001047.1 GCA_020431135.1 Myxococcales bacterium
GAGGTCTTGCCGACGCCGGGCGGGCCGGCGAGGCAGAGGATCGTCGCGCGCTCGTTGCCCGAGACCTTGAGCACGGCCATGTGCTCGAGGATCCGCCGCTTCACCTTGTCGAGGCCGTCGTGGTCGGCGTCGAGCTTGTCGGCGATCGCGTTGATGTCGATCTCGGCGTCGGCGCGGTCGCCCCACGGGAGCTCGGCGATCGTCTCGAGGTAGGTGCGGATGACGTTGTACTCGGCCTGCGCCGGGTTCATGGCGTCGATGCGCCGGAGCTCGCGGTCGACGACCTTGCGCGCCTCCTCGTCGAGCGCGGCGGCGTCGAGGCGGGCCTTGAGGTCCTCGAGGTCGCCCTGGCCCTCGTCCTCGCCGAGCTCCTTCTTGATCGCCCGGAGCTGCTGGCGGAGCACCGCCTCGCGCTGGCCCTTGGAGAAGCCGCGGCGGACCTCGGAGTCGATCTTGCGGCGGACCTCGGCGAGGGTGATCGCCTCGGCCATGAGCCCGCCGACGAGGCGCAGGCGCTCGCTGACCTCGCGGGTGAGGAGGACCTGGACCTCCTTCTCGGTGTCGAGGTTGAGGGCGGCGGCGAGGCGATCGCCGACGATCCCCGGCTCCTTCGTCCGCCCGAGGAGCTTGCTCCACTGGACGAGCGTGCTGTGGATCTCGGGGGCGAGCGTCGGCAGGCGGCGCTTGACCTCCTCGCGCAGCGCGTCGGCGAGGGCGCGGGCCTCGACCGGATCGGCGAGCGCGTCGTCGACCGGCGCGCCGTCGGCGGTGAGGAAGGCCCGGTCGTGGAGGAGCTCCAGGATCTCGAAGCGCTGGAGGCCCTCGGCGACGATGTGGAACGAGCGCTCGCCGGCGCGGGTGATCTGGCGGACGCGGGCGTAGGTGCCGAGGGGCTGGAGGTCGGCGAGCTCAGGGTCGCTCACCTTGGGGTCGCGCTGGACCGCGACGCCGATGATCGACTCGCCGGGGACCAGCGACTCGATCATGGCGACCGACCGCGGCCGCCCCACCGGGATCGTGATCACGGTGCCGGGGAAGAGCACGCCGTTGCGCAGGGGCAGCAGCGGGATGGCGTGGGTCGGCAGTTCGGGGGTGTGTTGGCTCATGGTGTCCTCGTCTGACTCACCCCCGGGCGGCGCGATGTCGCCTCGTGGTGAGCGGTGAATGAAAGCTAAATCCATTCATGAGGTCGTCAACGGGGTGACCTCGACGAAAGAGTCTAGCGCTCCACAGCGCGACCTGACGGGCAGCTACGGCCGATCTGCGGCGATGAGCCGGCGCTCGGCGCGGCTTCGGGCGCGCCTCGGAGCCGGGGCCGCGCGCGCTCAGCGGCGGGCGAGCCCGACGAGGAGGAGGCGGTGGAGGATCGCCAGCTCGGCGCGGACCTGCTCGGCGGGGCGCGCGTAGAGAACGGGCGGCGCGAAGGCGGTGAACGCCTGGAGGATCGCGGCGGCGATCGTCGCCGGGGCGTCGTCGCAGGTGAACGCGCCCGCGGCGGCGCCGTCGCGCAGCAGCCCCTCGAGGAGCGCCCGCTCGCGCGTCTCGAAGTCGACGCGGGCGCTGCGGATCGCCGGGCAGGCGCCGCAGTGGACGAGGTCGACGGCGTGCTCCCCGTGCTCAGCGAGGGCGAGGAAGCCGTCGACGCGGCGCTCGAGGAGGAGGCGCAGGCGCTCGGCGTGCGGGGCCTCGCTCGTCGCCGCCGCCTCCATCGCCGCGAGGATCGCGGCGTAGCGCTGCTCCGAGAGGGCGATAAGGATCGCGTCCTTCGACGGGAACTCGAGGTAGATCGTCCCGACCCCGACCTCCGCGGCGCGGGCGATGTCCGCGACCGTCGTCTTGCTCGGGCCGTAGTGCCCGAGGAGACGCTCTGCGGCGGCCAAGATAAGGCGCCTACGACAGGCGGCGGAGTCCTTCATCCCCATGAACCAGCGACGGATCGATTCAACCGCCATCGCCCGCGGGATGCAACCTGCGTCACGCCCTCGGCGTGAGGGTTGATCGATCGCCGCCAGTGATCCGTCCGAGGGGCCAGTGACGCTCCTATAAGCCCGGGCTCGCGGCCCGGACTCCGAAGAAGAAGAAGAACCGGGCCTCGGGCCCGTCGAGAGGAACCACTCCCAATGTCGATCCGCACCTCGTTCACGCTCGCCGCCGTTCTCGCCGCCGCGTCCGTCCCCGCGCTGGCGTTCGCCGACAGCAGCGGCGCCCCGGGCTACGTGACCTCGCTCACCGTCAACACGAAGTCGAGCGACTCCGTCGGCAGCTACCGCGGGAGCGTCCGTATCCGCGAGGGCGCCGAGCCGGGCTCGCCGAACCGCGAGTACCGCTGGGGCGGGACGATCTGCTCGGGCCGCGACCTCGCCGACGGCGACGTCGTCCTCCTCACCGAGGCGCTGCGCGGCCGCTCCGACACCCAGATCGTCCCCCGCTACAAGATGGGCCAGGCCGGCGCGCGCTGCCTCGTCTCCTTCACCCTCCAAGAGCCGGTCTTCACCGACGCCAAGCCGCAGTAGCGTCGCCGACGCCGCGCGCTCGCCCGCCGCAGTCTTCTGGCCGCGGCCGGGTCGGCGCGATACACAGGGGCGGCCGTGTCTGCGCGCACCATCGCCCCGGATCAGCGCCGCCTCCGGGAGGCGACGCGCGCGGGGATCCGCCGGAGCTCGATCTGGCTCGCGCGCGGGGTCCTGTGCCTCGCCCTCGCGGCGGGGCTCTCGGCGATCGGTTCGCGGCTCGTCGCGCTCGTGGAGCTCGATCTCGCGGCGTCGCCCGAGGTCGCGCTCGCGGGGCTCCTCCGCGCGGGCGGCGTCTTCCTGCTGGTTCTCCTCAGCGTCGCGGCGGCGCTCCGCGTCGTCGCGGCGGGGCTCGGCGGCGGGCTCGGGCCCGTCGATCCGCGGCT
>JAGQIT010001048.1 GCA_020431135.1 Myxococcales bacterium
TTGTCCGGCTTGATGTCCTTGTGGATCACCGACTTCGAGTGGACAAGCGCGATCGACTCGGTGAGGCGGACGGCGAAGCGGAGGAAGATCGCGACGTCGATGCCGTCGCCGCGGAAGAGCGAGGTCAGCGACGTGCCGCCGAAGTCCTCGAGGATCAGCGCCAGCGAGCCGCCGACGCGCTCTAGGGCGAGGGCCCGGATCACCGCGTCGTCGTCGAAGCGGTTGAGGATCTCGTACTCGCGGCGGAGCCTGGCGATCTCGCGGGAGGTCGTCGCCTCGGAGCGCAGGCACTTGATGATCACCGGCCGCTGATCGAAGAGGCGGCGGCCGCGGAACACGACGGTCCTTCGACCCTCACGCACGAGCTCACGCAGCTCGTAGCCAGCCGCGGCTAGCATCCTGGCCTGTTCGAAGTCCACCGTCACCGACTGGCTCAGCCCACAGGGGGCACGTCTCCGAGAATACGCGTTCGCGGCCCGCCCTGGAATGGTAGGCGCCGGATCTGCGGCCTGCGTCGATGCGCGGAAGAGCGCCACCTTCGAGCGCCGGACGTCTGCGCGCCGCCGACGAAAGCGCGCCGTCGGCAGCGCACGCAGGCGCGGGCGTCCGACGTCGGACCCGCGCTCGCGCCCGCCGCCACGACGCGGCGTTCGCTTTGCAGCGGCGCTCCGACGGCGCGCCGACGCGGACGTTCGCCGCGCGAGAGCACGCGCCGATCGACGCGCGCCCCTCAGCTCGCGCGCGGACGCCCGTCGCTCGCCGCGTCGTCGGCGATCGGGCGCATCGCCGCGTAGCCGTGGGCGCGGACGTAGTTGATGTGCAGACCCCGGCAGTCGTCGTTGTACAGACAAGACCGGCAGCGCAGCGACTTCGTGTAGAAGCGATCGGCGATGTAGCGCCTGGCGTAGCGGAAGATCTCGAGGCGACCTTCGGGCGTCAGCATCGCGCCGTCGAGATGCGCCGGGCGCCGCCGCGGCGGACGTCCGAGGATGCAGGCAGGGACATCTTCGGTCGGGAGCGCCAGGCCGAGGGCGGCGAAGAAGGTCGGCAGATCAACATCGCACGTCGCCGACTCGCTGAGGCGCTCGTGCGTCGGCTGGCGGAGCACGAGCCCTGGGGGCGCCGGGTCGAGGCCGAGGATCCACGGCGCGTTCGCCTGCGAGAGCTCGAGGGCGACCTCGAGGCCGTCGACGCGGAGGAGGGCCTCCGCCTCGGCGGCGCTTCGGCAACAGACCCTCCGCACGCGCTTGCCCGCGAGCGTGGACCCCGCAGAGATCGCCTCGACGACCCCTGCGCAGTCCTCGAGGTCGAGCTCGACCTCGGCGATCTCCGGGAGCGCCTCGAGGAGCGGGAGCGCCCGCTCGAGCGTCGGCGCGACGACCCACAGCCGCTCCACGCCCGCGGCCGCGGCGAGCTCCGGCAGCGCCAGCGGATCCGGCGGCGGGATCACCTCGGGGTCCGCGGGGCGCATGCCCCCCGCCCCCTCTGCCCCCCCTGTGAAGATCGGCAGGCGGCGGCGCTCCGGATCAGGGATCAGCCCGTCGACCTCGCGCGCCGCCTCAGCACCCAACGCGCCGCGCTCCACGGCCCGCTTGCGGCTCGCCGGATCGCCGCCGTAGACCTCGGGGAGGCGGGCCTCGAAGGTCGCGTCGACGCGGAGGATCGAGAAGCGGCGCTCGGCGAGATCGGCCCGGACCTCGTCGAGCGTGTCGCACAGCGGCTCGAGGTAGCAGTGGCGGCAGCGATCGGGGGCGCGGCAGTCGAGCGGGA
>JAGQIT010001049.1 GCA_020431135.1 Myxococcales bacterium
GCCGCGAGCTCGTGGCGGATCCCGAGCTGGAACCACACGACCTTCGGCCTTGGCGACATCGCCAGGATCTCCGGGACATGCTGCATCAGCCACGTGCTCCGGCGGAAGACGAGGACCATGTCGACGGGCTCCGTGAGCTCCGCGAGGCTCGCGACCGCGGGCCCGGCGAAGTAGGGCCGGCCGGCGATCGCCGGGTTGACCGCGAAGACCCGGTGGCCGTAGCCGGCCATGTACGACGGGACATAGAAGGCCGCGCGCGCCCTCTCGGTGTGCGCGCCGAGGACGGCGATCGTCTGGCTCTCACGGATCAGCGCGCGCAGCGTGGTCGGGGCGGGCTCGGTCGTCACCGCGCGATCATAGCCCGATCGCCCGGCGAACGACGGTCTGAACGCGCGACGGCCCCGCGCGCCGCTTTCGCTCGCCGCCGCCGCGGCCGGTGAAATTCACGCCGCCTACTCGCGGGCGCCGGCCGGCCCGCGGTACGCTTGGCCGGCTGGAGTTCCATGCTACGCGTCCTGTCGATCGCGATCGCCCCGATGACCCTCTTCCTCTGGCTGTTGACGGGCGCGTCGACGGCCGCGGCGGCGCCGCTCGCCGCCGACGAGGTCCCGGAGCCGCTGCGCCCGTGGGTCGACTGGGTGCTCCACGACCTCCCGCAGGCGAAGTGCCCCTACCTCCAGGGGTCGACCGACGCCCGCCGCTGCCAGTGGCCGTCGCGCCTGCGCCTGGCGATCAGCGAGCGCCAGGGCGGCTTCGTCCAGCGCTGGCAGGTCCACGAGCGCGGCTGGGTCCCGCTCCCCGGCGACGACGAGCGCTGGCCGCAGCAGGTGATGATCGACGACGCGCCGGCGGTGGTCGTCGCCCGCGGCGGCGTCCCGGGCGTCGAGCTCGAGCCCGGGATCCACGAGCTGCGCGGCGCCTTCCTCTGGGACAGCATGCCCGAGCGCCTGCGCGTGCCGCCGGAGACCGGCCTCCTCGAGCTCACGGTCGCCGACGGCGGTGAGGCCAAGGCGATCGCGTCGCCGCAGCGCGAGGCCGACGGCGTCGTCTGGCTCCACCGCAAGGCCGAGGAGGGCGCCGAGACCAACCGCCTCGACATCGTCGTCAACCGCCGGATCGCCGACGCGATCCCGATCGTCGTCACCACCCAGGTCGAGCTCCAGGTCTCGGGCAAGAACCGCGAGGTCGCCCTCGGCGAGGCGCTCCTCACCGGCTTCCAGGCGATGTCCGTGACCTCCGAGCTGCCGGTGCGCCTCGAGCCCGACGGCAGCCTCCGCGCCCAGGTCCGCCCCGGTCGCTGGATGATCACCATCGACGCCCACTACGACAGCCCGATCACCGCGCTCCCCCTCGAGGCGATCGAGGGCCCGTGGGCGGAGGAGGAGATCTGGGTCTTCGAGGCCCACAACGAGCTGCGGCGCATCGAGATCGACGGGGTCATGGCCGTCGACCCGCAGCAGACCCGCCTGCCGGAGATGTGGAAGAGCCTGCCGGCCTTCCGCGTCCGCCCCGGCGAGACGATGCTGATGAACGAGACCCACCGCGGCGAGGTCGACCGCGGCCCCGATCGCCTGCGCCTCGATCGCGAGTGGTGGCTCGACTTCGACGGCCGCGGCCTGACGATCCGCGACCTCATCAGCGGCGAGCTCCACAACGGCTCGCGCCTGACGATGAGCGCGCCGGCGACCCTCGGCCGGGTCAGCGCCGCCGGCAAGGATCAGTTCATCACCCACCTGGGCGAGCCCGCGCGCCCGGGGATCGAGATCCGCCAGCGCACCCTCAACGTCCAGGCCGAGGCCCGCGTGCCGATGTCGCGCGCCCTCTCGGCCGTCGACTGGGAGCACGACTTCCACGAGGTCCGCGGCACCCTCAACCTCCCGCCCGGCTGGCGCCTCCTCCACGTCGTCGGCGTCGACGAGGTCGGCGACTCGTGGATCGAGCGCTGGGACCTCCTCGAGATCTTCCTCGTTCTCGTGATCGCGATCGCGATCGCCCGCCTCTACGGCGCGGTGTGGGGGCTCTTCGCCCTCCTCACCCTGGTCCTCTCCTTCCCCGAGTGGATGGCCCCGCGGACCGTCTGGCTCTTCGTCCTCGCCGGCGAGGGCCTGCTGCGCGTGCTCCCCGAGGGGCGCCTGCGCCAGGTGACCCGGCTCTACCGCGTGTCGATGCTCGTCCTCCTCGCCGGGATCGTCGTCTCGTTCGCCGTCCAGCAGTTCCGCGGCGGCCTCTACCCGGCGCTCGAGAAGACCCGGCGCGACAACTTCGGCAGCCTCTTCTTCCTCGCCGGCGGCGCCGACATGGCGCCGCAGATGGCGGCGCCGACGGCCGTCATGGCCCCGCCGCCGCC
>JAGQIT010001050.1 GCA_020431135.1 Myxococcales bacterium
GCCCGCACCCGCACCCGCACCCGCGAAGGTGGAGCGCACGCTCCCGGAAGAGCCCGCGAACGCGACCGCGGGGAGCTCCCGCCGACGCTCGCTCGTCACGACCCCGTCGCCCCCGGACCTGGGCCGAGCGCCGAGCGCGAGGGCCTCATCGAGACGCGCCTTTCGTCGGCGGTGGAGGTCGACGGCCGCGGCCTTCGTCGCGCTGATCCGCGAGTGCGAGTGATAGAGGGGGTACGAGCGCGACGCCTCGCCGTCCGCCAGCGGCGCGGGCTCGCTAGCGACGAGCCTGCGCGCGCCCGTGTCGACGGCGTCGGTCGCCGCATCCAGCTGACCAGGGCGTGCATACGCCGCGCCGCGCCGCGCCGCCCGAGGCCCCTCCACAGGTCGACGCCACGCGCGAGCCGTCGTCGCCGGTGTCTGTGTCGTCCGCGCGCCGTCCCCTCGACCTGCGTCCGGCAGCTCCCCTGCACCAGAAGCACGCTCTGCGTCGACGCGAGGCGCCTCAGTTCGCCCCGCAGGGCG
Organism: Myxococcales bacterium; assembly: GCA_020431135.1. GTDB lineage: Bacteria > Myxococcota_A > Polyangia > Nannocystales > Nannocystaceae > JADJRG01. The sequence continues at coordinate 523 of JAGQIT010001050.1, forward strand.
ACGCCTCCGCGCAGCCTCAATCGCCTCCGCAGCCAGCTCCGCCGCGGCTCGTTCTCTCCGCCCGTGCGCAGGCCGCCCCCCGTCGCCGCGCGCAGACGGGCTCGGTCGCTCACCCGCAGGCTGAACCGCTCCTGCGCGACCAACACACGACCGCTCCTGCACAGACGAGGGCGGCTCCTCTCTCTCCGACGCGCAAGCCTCTCTCTCCGACGCGCAAGCCTCCTCGTCCGGACGAGGGCCGCGTCCGCGGCGAGCCTCACTCCCCGCGCCAGGCTCCGTCTCCGCGGCGCGACCACGGACCGAGGCCGTCCCCTCCACCGCGATCGTCGGCCCCTCGCCCCCAGGGCACGCGTTCGCTCCCAACGCCGAGCTCCGCTGTGCGTCGCCAACCTCGGCCGCAGTCTTCGTCGGCTCCGCGCCGCCAAGGCACGCCTGCGGATCGCCGGCGATCCGGCTCACCGCGAAGCGCGCCCGCAGCTTCATCCGACCGCCTCGCGCAGCGCGTGGAGGAACTCGACCGTGTCGCGACGCAGGCGATCCGGCGCGTCCTCGAGCGGGGACGGCTCCGAGGCCGAGGCGCCGAGGCAGGTCGGGCAGCCGCCGTTGCAGCCGCAGCCCTCGACGATCCGCAAAACGCGGGCGAAGAGCTCGGCCCCGAGGGCGTAGGCCTGCGTCGCCAGGCCGGCGCCCCCCGGCATGTTGTCGTAGAGATGGACGCTCGGCACGGCGCTCGCCTGCATCCACGTCTCGGCGTCGGGCTTGCCGCGCGAGGCCACGACGCTGGCCCAGTTGCCGATCTGCCCGGGCTCGGCGCTCGCCGTCACCGCGTGCCCGAGGTCGTTGGCGTCGCACATCAGGACCAGCGCGGCCGTGTGCCGGATCGCGTGGGCCGCGGCGAGGGCCGCCGCCGCGCGCCGCCCAGGATCGGTGATGTGCCCGAGGACCGCCGCCGGCACCGTCCAAAACGCCGCGATCGTGTGCAGCTCGAGGTCCGGCAGGGCGATCGGCCCGAAGCCGATGTTCTCGTGGGTGCCGAAGCGCAGCTTCTTGAAGCCCGGCACCGTGCGCACGAGATGGGCGTAGCCGACCCCGTGGCCGCTCGGCTCGTCGACGGCGATCGGGTCGACGACCCGCACCTTGAGCTGGGTGACCGCCTCTGTGTAGTAGGTGCTGCGGACCTCGCGGACGTAGGCCTTGCGGGCGTCCCAGTCGAGGCGGAGGACCTCGTAGGTCCTGCCCTCGATCGGGTAGATGGCGCCGGGGTGGAGGTAGAGCGGCCCGTCCTCGAAGTCGACCTCGGCGAGGATCCGGCCGTCGTCGGCGGTCCCCGGGGCGATCTCGACGACGGCGAAGTTCTCCTCGACGCTCGAGCGCAGATCGACCTTGTCGGCCGGGAACGGGTCGCCGATCGAGAAGTAGAGCGGCCCCTGGTCGGGATCGACCTCGCGGCGGAGGATCCCCCGCTCGGCGAGGTAGGCGAGCGCCGGCTCGAGATCGGCCGGCTCGATCCCGGCGATCGACTCGGCCGCCGATATCGGCAACTCGTGGGCCGCGCAGCGCAGGTGCGGGATCAGGATCTCCGGGTTGTCGGCGTCGAGGCGCGCGTGCTCCGGCGGCTTGTCGAAGAGGAAGCCAGGATCGGCGCCGACGAACTGATCCAGCGGATCGGAGCTGAGGACCATCGCGGTCAGCGACGGCGCCATCCGTCGGCCGGCCCGGCCGGAGCGCTGGATCGTCGCCGCGCGCGTGCCCGGGTAGCCGGCGAGGACCACCGCGTCGAGGCCGCCGATGTCGACGCCGAGCTCGAGGGCGTGGGTCGCCGCGACGAAGCGGGCCTCGCCGTCCTGCAGCGCCCGCTCGACGTCGCGGCGGCGCTCGGGCAGGTAGCCGCCGCGGTAGCCGCGAATCGCCTTCTCGGCGCGGGCCCAGGCGGCGCTGTCGATCGGCGCGGCCGAGTCCGGCGACCAGCCGACCTCGTCCTCGCGCATGTAGCGGGTGAGGAGCTCGACGGCCTTCCGAGTCCGGCAAAACGCGAGGGTCGACACGCCGCTGCGGCGAAACACCGAGGTCACCGCGCGCGTCACCTTGAGGTAGCCCTTGCGCACGCCGGTGACCTCGTCGACGACCTTGGGGTTCAAGACGATGAAGGTCCGCGGGCCCGCGGGCGCGGCGTCCTCGTCGATGAGGGTGAAGCCGGCGCGACCCGTCAGCCCCTCGGCGAGCTCGCGGGGGTTGGCGATCGTCGCCGAGCAGGCGATGACCTGCGGCCGCGCGCCGTGGTAGCGACAGACCCGCCACAGGCGCCGGAGGACGTTGGCGACGTGCGAGCCGAAGACGCCGCGGTAGCTGTGGATCTCGTCGATGACGACGTAGCGCAGGTTGGCGAGGAAGGAGCCCCAGCGCTCGTGATGCGGGAGGAGCCCGCGGTGCATCATGTCGGGGTTGGTGGCGACCGCGTGGGCGCGGCTGCGGGCCGCGCGGCGCTCGTCGGGCGGCGTGTCGCCGTCGTAGATGCCGATCCCCGCGAGTCCGCCGGCGAGCGCTCGCAGGCTCCGCACCTGATCGCGGCCGAGGGCCTTCGTCGGGAAGAGCATCAGCGCCCGCGACCGGCGATCGCGGAGGACCGCCTCGAGGATCGGGATCTGGAAGGTCAGCGACTTGCCGGAGGCGGTCGCGGTGGCGAGGACGACGTCGCCGCCGGCGTCGAGCGCCCGCAGGGCCGCGGCCTGGTGGGCGTAGGGCTGAACGATGCCGCGTTCCGCGAGGGACGCCGCGAGCCGCGGGTCGAGGGGGCGCGGCCACGGCTCGGCGACGCCGGGTCGCGGCGGCGTGCGGTGGACCGCGACGACCTCGGCGACCTCGCCCGCGAGGAGCTCGGCCTCAACGTCCGCGAGGCCCGAGGTCGACATCGTGTCGACCTCGGACCTCGCCTTCGAAAGAACATCAGGCTCCCCCGCGGGGTTTGAGG
>JAGQIT010001051.1:0-1234 GCA_020431135.1 Myxococcales bacterium
ACGGCGAGTACTGCGAGCCGGCGCTGGGCGAGGACGAGGGCGACAGCGACAGCGACACCGACGGCGGGACCACCGGCGGCGACATGGCCTGCACCCAGGCGGTCCCCGACGCCGGCTTCTGCCTCAAGCTGCCCGACGTCTGCGGCCCCGGCGAGGATCCGATGAAGGACGGCTGCCTCGCCGCCTGCGAGTACTACCCGGACGCCGGCAAGCTCAACGCGACGCTGAAGTGGCAGTGGGGCCTCTACGCCGCCGACGAGTTCGCCAACGCCTCCGACGTCTGGTCGACGCCGACGGTCGGCCGGATCTACGACGCCAACTGCGACGGCGCGGTCGACGACACCGACCCGCCCAACCTCGTCTTCGTCTCCGGCAACAGCAACCTGACCTGCTGCTCCTGCGGCAACGAGCCGGTCTCGACCTGCCGCACCGGCGTCCTGCGGGTCCTCGACGGCAGCAGCGGCCAGGAGATCTGGTCGCTCGACAAGGCGAAGGCCGGCAACTACGGCTTCGCCGGCGTCTCGGTCGCGCTCGGCGACATCGACAACGACGGCGACGTCGAGATCGTCACCGCGACCGGCGACGGCTACGTCGCGTCGATCGGCCCGGACGGTCAGGTCGAGGCGATCAGCGACCTTCAGATCGACGGTCAGGGCGCCAAGGCCTTCGGCTGGGGCGGCGGCCTCGCGGTCGCCGACATGGACGGCGACGGGCACCCCGAGATCGCCTTCGGCAGGACGCTCTTCTCGACCAAGGACGGGATCGTCCGCGAGTGGGTCGGCGCCGGCGGGAGCGGCGGCGGCAGCACCAGCGCCCTCTCGCATATGGTCGATCTCGACAACGACGGCACGCTCGAGCTCCTCGCGGGGAACACCGCCTACCGGGCCGACGGCACCATCTTCTGGCAGAGCGCCGGCCTCCCCGACGGCTTCACCGCGATCGGCGACTTCGACCTCGACGGCACCCCCGAGGTGGTCCTGGTCGGCAACGGCCAGGTGTGGATCCTGCAAGCCGAGAGCGGCGCGGTCGATCTCGGGCCCGTCGCGATCCCGGGCGGCCTCAACGGCGGCGGGCCGCCGACCGTCGCCGACTTCGACGGCGAGCCCGACGAGCGCCCGGAGATCGGCGTCGCCGGCGGGGCCTACTACGCGGTCTTCAAGCCCGACTACCCGAACTCGAAGATCAACATCGCCTGGCAGCTGGCGACCAAGGACACCTCGAGCCGGGTCACCGG
>JAGQIT010001051.1:1239-3647 GCA_020431135.1 Myxococcales bacterium
GTCTTCGACTTCGAGGGGGACGGCCGCGCCGAGGTCATCTACTCCGACGAGTGCTTCCTCTGGATCCTCGACGGCGTCGACGGCACCCTCCGCTTCGCCGAGCCCAACACGACCTTCACCGCGACCGAGGCGATCATCGTCGCCGACGTCGACGGCGACGGCCACGCGGAGGTCGTGCGGGTCTCGAACAGCGCCAACTGGCAGTGCAACACCGCCCCCTGGAACCAGCCCGACCCGCAGACCGGGCGCCCGGCCTGGAAGCCGCCGCCGAACCAGTCCTACTACAAGGGGCTCTCGGTCTTCGGCGACAGCGCGAACTCGTGGGTCGGCACGCGCACGCTGTGGAACCAGCACGCCTACTACGTGACCAACATCTGCGATCCGCGCGACTCGGCCTGCGATCCCCAGGCGCCCTACGGGTCGATCCCGGCGGCGGAGAAGCAGAACTGGCAGCAGGACTGGCTCAACAACTTCCGCCAGAACGTCCAGGACGGCGGCATCTTCGACGCGCCGGACGCCGCGGTCTCGCTCCAGAGCGTCTGCGGCGAGCCGCCGCTGGTGCTCGAGGTCGGCGTCCGCAACCTCGGCCTCGTCGGCCTGCCGGCGGGCGTCGAGGCCGCGGTCTTCAAGGTCGACGGCATGGTCGAGACGCTGGTCGAGACGGTCGTCACCACGAAGGCGCTCCTCCCCGGCCAGACCGAGGTCTTCCAGGTGATCGTGCCGGTCGAGCTCGGCGTGGCGGGGGACACCTTCCTCGCCCGGATCGTCGTCGACCCGGACAACCCGAAGTTCCACGAGTGCGACGACACCAACAACCAGACCGCGGCGATCGACACCTTCTGCCCCGGCTGATCGCGGCGTCGCGGCGGGGGGCGCGAGCGCTGCTCGAGGTCGAGAGCGATCCCGCCGCGACTCACGGGCAGTTCATCGACGTCACGGTGTCGCCGGTCTTCGGCACGCCGTCGCCGGGGACGTCCTCGAAGGCGACGGCGATCGACTGGCACCAGCTCCCGCCGCAGTTCTCCTGGCGGGCGACGTGGGCGTGGCGCCCGGTCGAGTACCCGGTCGAGCCCGAGAGGCCGACCGCCTCGCCGCGGAGGACGACGTCGCCGACCCCGACCTCTACCTCGCTGAGGTGGGCGTAGATCGACATGGTGTCGTCGCCGTGGAGGAGGACGACGACGTTCGCCTTGTTGATGCACGACTGATCGCCGCCGTTGTAGCAGGGGTCGCCGGGCTTGGTCTTGTCGTAGATGTAGAAGACCGAGCCGTCGGCGATCGCGACGAGCGGCGTGCCGACGCCGAGGGAGAAGTCGAAGGCGTACGCCGACTGGCCCTGGTGGCTGTACTGGCCGAAATTCCCCTGCGTCACCTTGGCCGACATCCCGCACTCGAGGGGCAGGAGGAAGCCGTCCGGGGGCTCGGGGGGCTCGTCCGTCGTGCACTCGACGAGCCCCGACCAGACGTAGCCCTGGAGGCCGAGGCCGGCGATCTCGAACCACTCGTCGTTGCCGTCGAGCGCCTCGCCGGTGACGAGGTCGAGGACGTCGACGATCGCCCCGGCCGGGAGGGTGCCGATCGGCGCGTTGTCGGTGGCTGGCGCTGGGCGGACGTTGAGAACGTCGCCGGGCTGGAGGTCGACGCGGACGCGCGGGCAGCCGTCGACGCCGCCGGTCGTCGCGTCGCCGGTCGTGCTCGCGTCGCCGGTCGTCAGCTCCGGGTCGTCGGTCGTCGAGCCCGCGCTCGTCGTCGAGGTCGCGCCGGAGGTGGAGGTCGAGGTCGTCGAGGTCGCGCCGGAGGTCGCCGAGGTCGCGCCGCCGGAGCTCGAGGTCGAGCTGTCGAGCTCGCCGCTCGAGTCGCTCGTCGCCAGGCCGAAGCCGGCGGTGAACGACTCGCTCTCGCCCTCGACGAATTCGTCGGCGCAGGCGAGCGGCGCGGCGAGGATGCAGGCGAGGAGCGGGGCGAGGCGGCGCAGGTCCACATCTCCCTGTAGCCGAGGGAGTGCGCGATTTCAAGCGTCCGCCGGCCTGCGACGGCCGCGGCGGGCTCCTCGGAGATCATGGCGTGGGCCCCCCGGCGCTCCGATCTCGAGCCGCGAGGCCCCGGCGATCCGGCGGTCGAGGTCGGGGCGCCGGCGCGCGTCGTTGTTGGTAGGCTCGCGGCCATGCCCTCGCTCTGGCAACCGGGACAGCTCCTCTTCGTCGGCTTCGCCGGGACCGCCGCGCCCCCGCCCCTCGTCGAGAAGATCGCCCAGGGGCGGGTCGGCGGGGTGATCCTCTTCGCGCGCAACATCGAGTCGCCGGAGCAGGTGCTGCGCCTGTGCCGAGACCTCCACGCCGCGGCCCCGGCCGACGCCCCGCTGCTCATCGCCATCGATCAGGAGGGCGGCCGGGTCCAGCGCCTGCGCG
>JAGQIT010001052.1 GCA_020431135.1 Myxococcales bacterium
GTGGAAGACGTCGTCGGTCCGGTGGTGGAGGGCGACGCCGGCGGCGATGTCCGCGTCGTCGATCGTCGCCGGGCGCAGGCGGGCCATCCCCCAGAAGTCGGGGAGCATCGCCCCGAGGACCTCCGCCGCGCTCGGCTCGGCTCGGCAGGCGATGACCGCGTGGGCGAAGAAGTTCATCGAGGGGATCCTCCTGCCGGTGCGCGAGGGGCCAGCGTCACTCTCAGGATCGCACAGCGACGCGCCGCCGGCCGAGCGCGCACGCGGCTCGCGCGAGCGCACGCATCTGCCGACAGGTGGCTGGGCCGGTCCCGAGTATACTCCGGATCGAGCCGTGCCCTCGGACTGGAGAACACGCGCCTTCGCGGCGCTCACCGTCGCCGTCGCCGTCGCCGTCGGCGGGTGCATGCGGCCGTCGGAGCTGACGATCGCCGCGCTCGAGGACGAGGACGACGTCGGCGAGTACGTCGCGCGCTACGCCGGCTACCAGTGGATCCCTGGGGCCGACGCGCCGTCGGCGGACGAGCTCCTGGAGGACCGCCTGGCCGCCTTCGCCGGCGCGGTCGAGGACTACATGGAGCGCTACGAGCTCGCGCCGCCGCCGGTCGAGTTCGACAAGCCCGGGCTCTCCGAGGCCATCGCCGAGATCATCGCCGAGGTCGAGGGCGAGGCGATGGTGTCGATCCACGTCCGCGATCTCGCCAGCGACGAGACGATCTTCGACTACTACGGCGACACGCCGCTCAACCCGGCGAGCAACCTCAAGTTGGTCACAGCGTCGGCGGCGATCGACCTCCTCGGCTCCGACTACACCTTCGCCACCGAGGTCCGCGCGACCCCGGATACGCTCGTCCTCGTCGGCGCCGGGGACCCGTCGCTGACCGTCGAGGCGCTCGAGCCCGTGATCGCCGAGATCGCCGAGAAGGTCCGGGTGACGAGCCTCGGGCGGATCGTCGTCGACGATCGCGTCTTCAGCCAGCGCCACCTCGGGCCGGGCTACGACGAGTCCGGGCCCGGTTACTCCTACGAGGCGATCAGCGGCGCCCTCTCGCTCAACTTCAACACCGTCGTCGTCACGGTCTACCCGGTCCGCGGCGCGAGCCGCCCGGGCGTCCGCGTCGAGCCGCCGAGCACCCACGTGGTCGTCGAGAACAGCGCGCGGACGGGCGGCACGCAGGCGCGGATCTCGGTCGAGACCAAGGCGCGCGGCGACAAGACGGTGGTCTCGGTGAGCGGGCGGATGCCGGCCTCGGGGCGCGCCGTGTCGATCCGCCGCCGCATCTACGACCCGTCACGCTTCGTCGCCGGCGCCGTCGCCCAGCGCCTCGCCGACCTCACTGGGACCGAGCCGCTGCCGATCGAGATCGCCGAGGCGCCGGCCGACGCCGAGGTCCTGATCGTCCACCACTCGCCGCCGCTCATCGAGATCGCCGACGACCTCCTCGCCTACTCGAACAACTTCATGGCCGAGCAGCTCCTGCGCACGCTCGGCTGGCGGATGACCGGGCAGCCGGGCGACTGGGAGAACGGCCTCGAGGTGCTCCGCGGCTACTGGTCGGCGCTCGGCAACGATCCGGACGCCCTCGTCGTCGAGAACGCCTCGGGCCTGAGCGAGGCCGGCAGGGTGACGACGAGCGGCCTCGTCGATCTGATCGCGATGGCCAGGCGCTACCAGGACGACGGCAGCTCGCTGATCGACGCGCTCCCCGTCGCCGGTGAGAAGGGGACGATGCGCGCGCGCCTGCGCTTCTCGGGCAAGCGCGTGCGGGCGAAGACCGGCACCCTCGACGGCGTCAGCGGCCTCACCGGGGTGATCGTCGCCGAGGACGGCACGCCGCAGATCGCCTTTAGCATCCTGATCAACGTCAAGGAGGGCGCGGCGATGCTCGCCAAGGCCCGGCGCAAGGTCGAGGATCAGGTGGTCATGGCGGTGCTCCGCTACGTCGACGACTACGAGTCGCGGCGCGGCTTCCTCTCCTTCGAGCCGCTGTGGGTCTACGCGACGGCGCAGGAGGAGCCCGCGGCCGACGAGGCGGCGCTCGCCGACGAGCCGCTGGCGATCGAGTCGCCGACGCTCGACGCCGAGGCGGGCGTCGGCGACGACGCGGACACGGAGACGGACGACGAGGCCGACACGGAGCCCGGTGAGGGCGCGGCGGACGACGACGGCAGCGCGCCCGCGGAGAACGACGGCGCCGGCTCGGAGCGCGTCATGGACGAGCTCTAGCGGATCGCTCCGACAGAGCGCCGCCGCACCGGGTCGCGCCGCGGGTCCTGGCGTTGGGAGGCCGCTGGAACGACGAGAAACTGGGATGTCTTAAGAGACACCTACGGCGGGCAGAAGAAAACCTCGAGCGCCGGGTGGAACTCCGGGGCGGCCTCGATCGACTTGACGAAGAGGCCCTCGCTCGGCCCCTCCGTCGACAGCACGAGGCCGTGGTTCTTGGCGCTCCCGGTGAGCCAGCCTTCGACGACGCCGGCGAGCTCGGCGTCGCAGAGGTGGATCTGGAGGTGATCGTAGGTGCCGGCCGCGAGCTCGAGGGCGCACAGGCCGACGCTCGCGCCGCGCGGCCCGTCGCCGTTGCTCCACGGCTGGAGCATCGCGTTCGCACGGTAGCTGTAGGTCGCCTCGTCACCCTCGGGCGGGAGGGCGTGCTGCGAGCCCGCGATCCACTTGTCCGCGTCGCCGATGACGCCGACGCGGAGCTTCACAGGGCCCTCGACGTAGCCGTCGACGGTCACCTTGAGGGTCGCCTCGGCGATCACCGGCGGGTCGCCGGCGAGCTCGGCGAGCTGCGCGAGGTCGGGGAGCACCGCGTAGGTCGTGCTCTGGGTGCCGGGCTGCTCGATCAGGCGGAGCGCCTCGGTGGCGCCGAAATTGAGATCCGGGCAGGCGTAGTCGGGGTTCTCAGCGCCCTGGAGGTAGCAGTCCGCCGCCGTCGTGTTGACGAAGAAGGCGTCGCTAGCGACGGGGACGGGGATCGAGTCGAGGCCGCCGGGGCAGGCGCCGCCGGTGGTCGTCTCGGGGCCGGTGGTCGTCTCGGGGCCGGTGGTCGTCTCGGGGCCGGTGGTCGTCTCGGGGCCGGTGGTCTCTTCGTCGGCGGTCGTCGTCGCCGAGGTCACCGTCGTGTCGGCGGCGGAGGTGCCGCTCGCGCTGGCCTCCGTCGTCGTCGTCCCCGTCGCCGACGGTGGCTTCTCGTAGAAGGGGTTGGGGACGCAGGCGCCGATGATCAGCGCGTAGGCGGCGATCATCCGCGTGCAGGGGCGCGGCGCAGACCGGCAAGTCACAGCGCGGCGATCGTATCACGCGGAGGTCGTCGCGACCTCGCGAACTCTGTCATCCTCGTGACCGCGCGATCCCTAACGGTCAGGTCGAGCGGCCGGCCTGGCCGCTCGTTCAGCCTCGTGTTGCGCTCAGCGCCAGCGACGACGCCCGGCGAGCACCCCGATCGCGCCGAAGACGAGGAGGGCGAGGAAGGGCCGCGGCTCGGCGTCCGCCTTGCAGTTGCAGCTCACCTGGCCCTCGGCCTGGCAGCTGTTGCCGCTGCAGCTCGCCGAGCCCGAGGCGTCGACCTGGACGTTGAGGATCGCGTTGAGCGCGGCGATGCACTCCTCGAGGTTGCCGTCGTGATCGACGTACTGGCCGTCGCAGAAGAGCGCGCCCTCCGGCTCCTTGCAGCGGACCTCGCAGCCGCCCTCGAGCTCGGCCTTGCAGTCGGCGTAGCCGTCGGCCTGGCACAGCACCTGGCAGTCCACGTTCGCCTCGGCCTCGCACTGGCCCTGGCACTTGGCCTCGCACTTCGCGTCGCAGGTCGCCGACGGCGGCGTGCCCTCGCACGAGCCCTCGCAGTGGGCGTCGCAGGTCGCCTCGCACGACGCGCGGCACTCGGCTTGGTTGCTCGACGCGCTGCAGTCGGCGTCGCAGCTGGCGGTGCAGCTCGCGTTGCACTCGCCCTGGCACTCGAAGGAGCCGGGCTCGACGTCGCAGATGTCGAGGCAGTTGGTCTGACAGCCTCCGGTGCACGAGGCCATCGCCTGGGCGTTGCACATCCCGGCGCAGGAGACCTCGAGCTCGGCCGCGCACGCGGCGTTGAAGCTCACGGGCTCGCACTTGGCGACGCAGGCCTCGTCGACGAGCACCTCGCACATGGCCTCGGCCTCGACGTAGATGTCGCCGCAGGCCTCGATCCCGGCGTGGGCCTCCGACGCGGCGAAGAGCGGGAAGGCGAGGGCGGCGGAGAGGAGGGCGTGGCGGAGGCGAAGGCGGGGCATCGCCGGCGATCCTAGCAACCTGTCCGAAGCGGCAGCGCTGGCCTGCGCGCAGTTTCGGCGCCGGTCGGGCCGGCGACGAGGTCGGGAACGGCCCGCTACGCGCCCTTGGCGGGGGTCTGGTCGGGGATCGCCGTAGGCACGTCGGGCCCGGCAAATTCAGCGCGTGGAGTCCGTGTCGCCGCGAGAGTCCGCGGTCCGCGCGGCCGAGCCGCTCTCACTTGGGCTCGACGGGCTCGAGCGTGTGGGTGTGGACGGGCAGGCGCTCGCGGGCGCAGGCGGGCGACTCGCGGCTGCACCGGGCGCGGAGGCCAGGTCCGAAGTCGGCGGTGCGGTGGCGCAGGTAGGCCTCCATCGCCTCGTCGGCGCCGGGGTGCGCGAGCTCGCGGAGTGCGAGGGCCTGGACGCGGAGGAGGTCGGGATCGCGGGGGGTGAGGGTGAGGCCCTCGCGCGCTGCCTCGAGGGCGCCGAGGCGATCGCCGGCCGAGCCGCGGGCGAGGCCGAGCTCGCGCCAGGCGAGGGGGTCGCCCTTGAACGCGGCGACGACCGCCTCGAGGGGACCGACCGCCGTCGGCCAGCGCCAGACGGCCGCGAGGGCGCGGCCGCGGAGGACGTCGAGCGCCGGCGCGTCAGCGAGCTCCGGGGCGACCTCGGCGATCTGGCGGGTGAGGTCGAGCGCGTCGTCGACGCGACCTTGGCGGGCCGCGACCGCGGCGAGGCCGGCGAGGATCATCGCGGTCGCTTCGGGGTCGTCGCCGCACGCCTCGAGGGCCGCGTCGTAGGCCCGCCGCGCGCGATCGAGGCGCTCCTGGACCTCGTGCTCGAGGCCTAGGCCGAGCTCGTAGAGGCGGCTCCAGGTCGGGCGCTCCGAGAGCGTCGAGGCGCCGCGGCCGAGCTCGACCGCGCTCGCGGCGATGACCGTCGCCGGCGGCGGCGCGCAGGGATCGAGGGGATCGCCGCTGGCCTCGCGGCTGCGGCGGACGAACGCCCGCCCGGGCGCCGACTTGCCGGCGGCGCAGGTCGCCTCGACCAGCTCCTCGCTGCGGCTGCGGTGGACGAGGCGGGCCTCGAGGCGCAGCGGCCAGGCGTCGGCGTCGAGATCGTCGGGGACGTCGACGGCGAAGCGGACGACGACCGCGTCGCGCGGGGCGACCGTGTGATCGAAGGCGCCGACGCGGAGCGCCTCGACCTCGCGGGCGAGCCGCGGCTGGCCGTCGTCGCCGAGGACCGCGGAGCGCAGCCGGTGGGGATCGGTCGTGCGCGCGAGGAGGCGGCCGTCGGCGGCGCGCAGGTCGACCTCGACGCGGGTGTCATGCGAGTCCCGGGTGCCGCCGGGGAAGCGGTGGCCGACGGCGAGGTTGCGCATCACCACGTCCACGCGCCCATCGCCGCCGTCCTGGAGCGCCACGCTGACGGCGCCGGCGAGGCTGGCCGCGACGGCGGCGGCCTGGGCCTCGTCCTGGGCCAGCCGGGCCAGGGCCGCGTTGGCGGCGGCGAAGCGGTGGCTGCGGATGCGGCCGGCCACGGTCCCCTTCTCCTCGGGGCCCACCGGCACCCGCGGCATGTGGCAGTCCACGCAGGCGCGCACCTCGGGCGGCCGCCAGATGGACGGGGCCCCGCGGCCCGACCAGCCGCTGTCGCGCCAGTCGCCGTACTCGTCCTGGCCGCGGAACCAGCGGTCGGCGGTCACGGCCTCGGTCAGGCCGACGCGGTGGCAGCTCGCGCAGAGCGTCGGGGTGCGCAGGGCCGGGCGGGCCACGTGCGCGCGGTGCTCGGGGCCCGGGCGGGGGCCGGAGACGTGGGCCTGGAAGGCCCCGTTGCCCGCCTGGTCCGGGGCGTCGATGGCGTGGCAGACCAGGCAGGTGAGGCCCGCCTGGGCCTCGACGGTGCCGCGATCGATGGGCGCCAGCATCTTGCCGCCGGCCACGATCAGCGGGTCATGGCAGTCCCCGCAGAAGGTGGAGGCCTCGAAGCCGCGCTCGGCGCGGAAGGCCTCGACGGACGCCACATAGTAGGGGTTGGCGAAGGAGGCGAAGCGGTGGGCCGAGGGCGTCCACTGGGCCACGACCGCGGGGTGGCAGCGCGCACAGGCCGCCGTGCCGACGGGCTCGCCCAGGTGCACGCCGGTGGCCGCCACCGAGGC
>JAGQIT010000081.1 GCA_020431135.1 Myxococcales bacterium
CGGCGACCGCCTCTGCGGACGGGGTCGCGTTCTGCGGCGCGGTCTACCCGACGTCGACGACCACGATCGAGTGCCGCGAGCCGGCCGTCGACGACCTCGCCCCCCTGCGCGGCCTGCCCCACCTGAAGACGCTCCTCCTGGTCCACAACGCGGTCGACGACCTCGCGCCGCTCGCCGACATCCAGGGCCTCGAGTGGCTCTCCATCGCCAGCAACCCGGTCGCCGACCTCGCGCCGCTCGCCGGCCTCCGCGAACTCGAAAACATCGACATCACCGCGACGCAAGTTCGCGACCTCGCGCCGCTCGCCGGGCTCACGCGCGTCGAGACGATCTACGCGAGCGGGACCCCCATCACCGACCTCGGGCCCCTCCGCGCGATGACCCGGCTTCGGACCCTCGGCGTCGGGTCGACGGGGGTCGTCGAGCTCTCCGCCGTCGCCGGCTTGGCCGATCTCGAGGTCCTCGACGTCAGCAACACGCAGGTCCTCGACCTCGAGCCGGTGCGCGGCCTGCAGAGGCTCACGATCCTGAACCTGACCTCGACGATCGTCACCGACCTGCGCCCGCTCGCGGAGCTGCCCGCCCTCGAGCGGCTCTACTGCAGCGGCGGCCGCGTCACCGACGTCAGCCCGCTGGCGCACCTCCCGTCGCTGCTGTATCTCGGGCTCCTCAACGCCCCCGTGCGCGACGTCAAGGCGCTCTCGAAGCTCACGACGCTCGAGACCCTCTATCTGCCGAAGAGCGTCCCCGAGGCGCAGGTCGAGTCGCTCCGCCGCGCGCTGCCCAAGACGAACATCCGCGTGGCCCGAAACTAGGCGCCGCGACGCGCGTGGCGCGGGCTCTCGCGGCCTCGCAAGCACGCTTCAGTCCCAGCGGGAGATACAGAACATGGCCATTAGGTCATGTCGAGGATCGCCTCGCACCACCGCCTCGCGCCGCGTTGAACGGCCCGCGCTCCGAGGGCCTTGCGTCGACGACAGGTCGGCGACGCCGCCGTCCGGATCCAACTCGCGCAGCGGTCGCATCGGCAGCTCGCCGCTGATCGGGCGTGCGCCAGCTCGACGCTCTATTCGAGCACCCTCATCGCCGCGAGGAAGCCGACGATGACCGCAGCGTAGTGGAGCGCCGCGTAGCCGGTGAAGAGCCGGCGGATCGCGTCGATCATCCGCTGCTCGCCAGGGACGTGGCGCGCGAGCATCCGCCGCCAGATGAAGTCGCCGAGCCGCTCCGCGCCGGGGAGCCACATGTCCGTCCAGTCATGGACCGCGTCGAGGTTGCGGAGGTGGTGGCGATGGTGGCGGAGGTGGCGGCGCGTCGACAGGACGCCGATCGCCTCGAGGGCTGCGAGCAGGAGGCGCGTCGGCGGCCAGTAGAACCCCTCGCGATCGTCGTTGTGATAGTACTCGTGGCAGATCGACTGCAGCGATCGCATCGCCCACATGCACGCGAGCGCGCACACGGCAGCGCGCCAGTCGAAGGCGGCGATGATCGCCGTCGCGGCGAGCTGCGCCAGCAGATAGCCCTTCGTCGACATCGAGCGCAGGCCGAGCCGCGGGCAGTAGAAGTAGGACAGGCGCGTGGCCAGCCAGCTCTTGTGATAGGCGCGGATGTCCCGGTAGTGGTGGACGAAGGAGTGGTGCCCCAGCGTCATCATGCTGTTCTCCGGGAACTCGATGAAGGTGACGTGGAGGGCGACGTGCCCGAACACGAACATCAGGTTCTCGAGCGCGTAGCAGAGCAGCAGGCCGAAGAGCACGAGCGCCGGGGCGGTCACGAGCCCGAAGAGCAGGCCGCCGAAGATGACGACGTGGAGCGCCGCGTAGATGAGCAAGTTCCACCTGCGCTCCGCCCCCGCGAAGACGAGCAGCGGCCGCGGGGGCTCGGGTGGCAGCGCGGCGCGTGAGTACGCGGGTCGCGGGGCGGCGCTTGGGGTTGCGATGAGAGCGCTCACGATCATTCTCCTCGCCCAAGCTTGAGCTTGGGCAGCGCCGGCGCGGCCAGCCGCTTGCGGTTGTCGCCCAAGGCGACGGACTGGCGGAGCATCCGCAGGGCGGCGCCGGCGATGTCCTTGAGGTCGAGGGGTATCCACACCGACAGCGCGTGCCCATCCTCCGCCCAGCCGGGCACCCGCTCGGTGAAGAAGCGGACGTCGGGGTCGTCGCGCAGCTCCGGCTTACGCTCAAACCACCGCGAGCGCCGGGCGAGCATCGGCGTCGCCAGGACGCAGGGATCTTCGCCGACCTGGGGCCAGCCGCGATCCGCGAGCGCCTGGCCCATGACCGCCGCGATCACCTCAGGCGGCTCGCCGCTGCGCGCGGCGCGGCTCGGATAGACCCGCTCCATCGTCTGCGTGAAGAGGCGATAGGGCGCGGGCGTGTGCGCGAGGCCGAGGTACGCGACCTGCAGCCAGGGATGGGAGAGCTTGAAGCGGAGCGCCTCGCCGAGCCCGAAGCGCGCCGCGACGCGGCCGCCCCTGTAGTCGGTGTCGACATAGACGCCCGCAGAGAACACGCCGAAGCGCTGGCCCGCGGCCGAGTAGATCGCGCGGCGGACCGAGCAGAAGCCGGCGAGGCGCCCGTCTGCCCCGTAGAGCAGGGCGACGACGACGCCCTCGCGCGCGAGGAAGAGCTCCGTAAACGCCTCACGATCAAAGCCCGCGTAGTAGTCGGCGAAGATCGCGTACAGGGCGTCGCCGAGGGCCCGACGACGGCCCGGATCGAGGCGCCTCCACAGCAGGCGCTCGCAGCGGACCACGGGGATGCGCGAGCGGGCTCGCTCGCCGATGAAGGGGACAGTTGTGGTCGTGGTCATCGCGCTCATTAGGGGAATCACGACCTCGCCGCGATCTATTCACGGAAGCGCGACGCCGGAGCGCCGGGTCGCACCGCCGCGCCGACGGCCCCGCATCGCCGGAATTCGCGGTCGCGCGAGCGCCCTCGCGAGTTCATCCTCCTCGCAGGACCGTCACACCTAGCCGAGCGCCTGTCCGCCGTGCGCCGCGCTCCCGGGGGCCGGTCGGCGACTCGCTAGTCTACGCGAAGCTCGGAGAACCACGGCATGACTGACACCCCCCCCGCGCGTATCGGCGCGATCCTGCTCGGCTACCTGGTGTGGATGGGGGCGGTCGACGCCTTCGTCCGCTTCGTCCCCGTCGCCGCCGCCGTCGCGTTCGTCATAGTCCCGGCGATCGCCGGCGTACGGGGCCGCCGCAACCCCGACGGCGACGTGTTCAACGCGGTGAAGACCTGGTCCGTGCTGGCCGCGGTCTGGCTGATCCTCGCCGCGCGCCTGTGGCTGGGCCCCGACGTCGCCTGGTGGCCCGTTCTCGTCACGCTGATCTTCTTCCTCAACATCCTCGAGGCCGTGCTCTCGGACGCGGCCCGCGGCGTGTGGATCAACGTGGCCTCAGGCGCCCTGCTCCTGCTCTCCATCCCAGGCTGGTCGCGGATCTCGCTCGGCGCCGCTCCGCCCCACGACCTGCTCTACGCGATCCCCTGGCCCTGGCTCGTCGGGTACACGGCCTGGAACTACGCCTTCCTCGTCAACCGACGCCCCCACCTGGCCTCGGTCCACGGCGCGGTCCTGTTGGCGCCCCTGCTCGGGGAGACGCTGTGGCCGGGGATCTGGGGCCAGGGACGAGCGACGACCCTCGCGGCCCACCAGCTCCTCAGCTACGGCTGGTGGGACCGACGCCAGGCCCTGAACGTCCACGGCCACGACGCCGCGAAGCTCCGGCTCGGCCGCGCGCTCCTCCCCGTCGCCCTGGTCACCTGCCTCTGGGCCGCGGTCGCCTCGGGGACAGGGCTGTCCCCGGCGTGGTAGGGACCGCCATCGCCGCGGCGGACACACGGACCGACGATTCAGAGCGCTCGCCGGCCCGGGCCCGTCGCCCTCGCGGCGTCAATTGCAGATCGACTCCTTGACCTCGATCTGCTCGCAGCAGCCGCAGTCGTCGAGCGAGTCGCAGGTCTCCTTGATCACGCAAGCGAGGTACTCGAGGTGGGCGTCGATACAGGCCTTGGTCGGGGCGTTCGCCGGGTGGGTGCACTCCTCCATGCAGCCGTCGAAGTCCTGGCCGCAGCTGGCGAAGACGGTGCAGGCGTCCTCGCAGGGGCCCAGGAGCGCGGGGTCGACCGGTCCCCCGGTCGAGGTCCCCTCGTCGGTCGCGGCGGTGCTGTTGTCGCCGCCGGTCTGCGTCCCGGAGGCGGAGGCCTCCGTGGTCGAGCCGCCGTTGGTCGTCGCCGGGGTGCTGTCGTCGCCGCTGGCTCCGACGCTGACGTCATCCTGGTCGGTCGTGCCGGTGTCGATGCGACCACACGCGAGGCTGAGGAGGGACGCGGCGAGGAGGGCGGTGTCGGCGAGCTTGAGCATGGCGGCGCGGACATAGTAGGGGATCCGGACGGCCGCGGGCGCCGGCCGAGGCCGCGGCCGCGACTCGACTCGCCGGCCGCGGCAGCGCTCACGGACGCGCTTCGATGTCTCGCAGGACACATGACCGCGCTGCAGCGCGTGGCGCTCGGCATCGGAGCCGGGCTGTCTCTACGTCGCCCGCTCGCCCGCCGGCGTGGCCTCGCGCAGGAGCGCGGCCAGGCTCTCGAGGCGGAGCGGCTTGCTGAGGAACTCGTCCATCCCGGCGTCGAGGAAGCGCTGGCGATCGTCCGCCGAGGCGTGCGCGGTCAGGGCGACGATCATGGGCTGGCGCGCGCGCGGGAGGCGGTCCCGGAGCTCCCGGGTCGCGCCGACGCCGTCGAGCTCGGGCATCTCGACGTCCATCAAGATCACGTCATAGGGCGCGCTCACACCGGCGTCGACCGCCGCCCGTCCAGAGTCGACGGCGTCGGCGGCGTACCCGAGCGCCTTGAGCATCTCGAGGACGACGAAGCGGTTGGTCGGGTTGTCCTCCGCGAGCAAGATCCGCAGCGGTCGCGGGCGCCGGACGCCGACGCGCGCCAGGCCCTCCGTCGGCGCGACCGCGTCCGAAGGCGCGGCTGCGGGCGCGCGCAGGAGCGGGATCTCGACGCGGAAGGTCGAGCCGCGGCCCACATCGCTCTCGACCTCGACATCTCCCCCCATCGCCCGCGCGAGCCGGCGGCTGATCGCCAGCCCGAGGCCGGTGCCGCCGTAGCGCCGGGTCGTCGACGCCTCGGCCTGGGTGAAGGGGCTGAAGAGGCGGCTGCGCTGCGCCGCGGAGATGCCGATCCCCGTGTCGCGGACGACGAAGACGATCGCCTCGCGGTCACGCTCCGAGCGCCGGACCGAGAGCTCGATCGACCCCACCTCCGTGAACTTGACCGCGTTGCTCAGGAGGTTGAGGAGGATCTGCTGGACCCGGGTAGGATCGCCGACGACCGCCTCCGGGAGCTCGCGGGCGACCTCGGTCCGCAGCGCGAGGCCCTTCTCCTCCGCCAAGCGAGCGACGAGGCTGCGCGCCCCCTCGACCGCGGCGCGCAGCTCGAAGCCCGCGGCCTCGAGCTCGAGCTCGCCGGCCTCGATCTTGGAGAAGTCGAGGACGTCGCTGATCAGGGCGAGGAGGAGCTCGCCGCCGGTCTTGATCGTGTCGATGTAGCGGCGCTGTCGCGGGCTGAGATCGGTGAAGCGGAGGAGCTCGGCGCCGCCGAGGACCGCGTTCAGCGGCGTCCGGAGCTCGTGGCTCATCGTCGCCAAGAAGTCGCTCTTGGCCTGGCTCGCCGACTCCGCGGCGTCGCGGGCCCGCCTCAGCTCGGCCTCGAGCGCCTTGCGATGGCTGATATCAACCGAGATCCCGCCGACGTCGACGCTCCCTTCCGGGCGGACGATCGGGAACTTCGTCGTCAGGAAGGTCCGCGGCTCGTCGGGATCGTCGAGGTGATCCTCGAAGGTCCGGCTCGCGCCGGCCGCGAGGACCTCGCGGTCCTGGGTGAGGAAGTAGTCGGCGAGCGCCGGCGGCATGAGGTCGGCGACCTGGCGCCCGCGGATCGCCGGCTCCGGCAGGCCGACGTGGGCGCAGTAGGTCTCGTTGGCGAAGAGCACCTCGCCGGCGCCGCTGTGGAGGAAGGCCGGCCCTGGGAAGTGGCGGAGGAAGGCGAGGAAGCGCGCCTCGCTCTCGCGCCGCGCCTCCTCGGCGAGCCTGCGCTCGGTGATGTCGTGGAACGAGCCGATGAGGCGCACCGCCGCGCTGGCCTCGTCGACGACGATCTCGCCCTTCGAGTCGACCCAGCGGATCGTCCCGTCGGGGCGGAGGACCCGCTTCTCGATCCGGTAGGGGACGCCCTCGACGACCGAGCGCTCGACCGCCGCCTTCGCGGCGTCGAGATCGTCGGGGTGGATGCACTCCATCGCCCGCGCCGCGGTCGCCGCGAAGCCGCCCGGCGCGTAGCCGCAGATCCTATAGAACTCGTCCGAGAAGTGGGCGTCGCCGCTGGCGATGTCGACCTCCCAGCTGCCGAGATGGGCGCAGGCCTCGGCGGCGCTGAGCCGCTCGCTGCGCTGGCGGAGCTCATCCTCCACCGCCCGTCGGCCGCTTAGATCGACGACGACCCCGACGACGCCGACCAGCGCCCCGCTCTCCTCGCGGATCGCCGTCACCGCGAGGTCGGCCCAGAAGCGCTCGCCGTCGCCGCGGACGAAGCGGACCTCGGCGCGGAAGCCCGAGGACTCGCCGCCGACGAGGGCCGCGACCCTCGGCTCGAGCTGACCGTGATCCTCCGGGTCGATGACGTCCCACACCGCCCGCCCCTGGAGCTCCTCCAAGGAGCGCCCGATCAGCTCGATGAAGCGCCGGTTGGTCTGGAGGAGCCGGCAGCGGGCGTCGACGAGGTTGACGCCCACCGCGGCGTTGTCGAAGACCGCACGGAGGCGGGCGTTGCCCTCGCGCAGCGCCTCCGTCACCGTGTGGAGCGTCGTGACGTCGACAGCGCTGATGGCGATCCCCGGGCGACCGCCATAGAGGATCCTCGTCGCCGCCAGATGGACCCAGCGGATCGAGCCGTCGCGGTGGATGAGGCGGACCTCGTAGGACGGGGGCACCTCGCCGCCGCGCAGCCGCGCGCGGTGGCGGAAGATGAGGAGGTCGTAGTCCTCGGGGTGGGCGAGCCCCGCGAGCGCCTCCGGCGACATCGCCAGGAGCTCGTCGCGCGTGTAGCCCAGCATCTCCGCGAACGCCGGGTTGACGAAGACGATCCTGCGGTCCAGGGCGATGAACAGCCCGTGCGGCGATCGCTCGACGATCGGCGCGTAGACCGACTCCACCTCGCGGCGCGCGCTGACGTCGAGGTAGGCCATCTGGACCGCCGGCTCGCCGCGGAAGGTGATCGGAGTGCCGAAGGCCTCGAGGGTCCGGACCTCGCCGTCCCTGCGGATGACGCGGAACTCATAGCGACGCGGCGGCATCCCCCCGTGCTGACGATCGTGGCCGCGCTGAACGACCAACGCGCGGTCGTCGGGGTGGATCATCGCCGCCGTCTCGGCCGCTGACATGCCCACGAGCTCGTCGTGCCTGAGGCCGAGGATCTCCGCCGCGGCCCGGTTGGCGAAGACGCAGGCCCCGTCCTGGACGATCACGAGGCCCTGGAGCGAGTTGTCGCGCATCGTCGCGTAGGCGTCGTCACGCCGCAGCTCGTCGCTGATGTCGTCGAGGACGACGCGCTGACCCAGGTAGCGGCCGTCGCCGTCGCGCACCGGAGCGCAGCGGTGACGGATCCAGCGCAGCGCGCCGTCACGCCGTCGGATGCGGAACTCGACGGCGCCAGGGCAGCGCTCAACGAGGTCGCGCGAGATATGATCGCGGACCCGCGCCTGATCCTCAGCATGGACCAGCGAGAGCAGGAGCCCCGGCTCGGCGACGAGGCGCTCGGCGGAGTAGCCGGTGATCGCCTCGCAGCCGCGGGAGACGAAGCGGAGCTCGCCGTCGGGCCCCCGCCAGTTCTCCCACCCGATCGCGCTCTCGGCGTAGGCGCGCCAGCTGTCGCGCGGCTCGTCCTCAGCCGCGCCCTCGGACTCCCCCGCTCGTGCCACGCCTCCCCCTCTCGCCGCCCGCCCCGCGCGCCCCGCGACGACCTCCGGCGACCCGCAACACCCTCAACTCCCCTCAATCGCCCCGGCGCGCATAACGAAATAATATTAACATCGGGCCCGAGCGACCCACCACGCAACTCCTTCGCCTGCGCGCTCAATTGCGGGCCTCGCATACGCCGAGGTCATCACACCTCGCTCGCCGGGATCGCGCCCACACGCCCCTCGTCGGCCCCGCAGAGGACTCCTCAACCACACGCTCCCACAGCGGGCGTCGTCAGCGAGCCGTCGCTCCTCGAGCCCACGGCGGAGACCGCGACTACCCGGTTTGGCTGGCGATAGATTCGAGAGTGTCGAGTCTCCGACGTCAGCCCTCAACGAGGAAGACCGATTAGTATAATCATAGGTGAGCCGCGCGATGCTGCGATGATATGGTAGATCGCCCTGGCGACTGCTCGCGCCGAGGCGTCGGTGATGTCGGCGCGGGTGAAGGCCCGAGCGCGCCGCAGCGTCGCTACGGGACGTCGAGCGGCTCATCCGCTCAGCCGCCGTCGGCGACCGTTAGCTGCGGATCGAGCTCGCGGGTCACGTAGGTGATCGCGCGGTTGTGGCCGAGGCGCCCGTCCTCGTAGGTCTCGGGCAACGCGGTGACCTCGAGGTCGGGGAGCTCGGCCACCTGGGGGTCGACCTCGAGGTCTCGAAACGCGCCGTCGGCCGCGTGGACGGTCCGCCACTGACGCCACGAGTCGGCGCCGGTCGCCGCGGCCTCGGGGACGCCGGTGAAGTCGCAGAGCTGGCGCATCTTCGGCACAGACGCCAGCGGCGAGGCGATGATATGGAGGTCGACGGGCTTGCCGAGCGGCGCGCGCTGGGCCGTGAGCGCCGCGATGACGCCGCCGTAGCTGTGCGCGAGAACGGTGATGCGATCGAGCTGCGGCGCGCCGCCGACGAGGTCGCGGAGCGCGGCCTCCAGGTCGTTCGCGCCGCTCTCTGGGCACTGCTTGTCGTTCCAGCGGAAGAAGTAGATCTCCGCGCCGTTGTCGGCGAGGGTGAGGAGCGGCTCGACCCACTCCTTGCCGCCGCTGTCAAAGCCGTGGACCGCGACGATCGCGGCGCGCTGGGCTCCGGCCTCGGGATCGAGGCGCGTCAGCCCGCGCGGCGCCTCCATCAGGCGGGCGCCGGCCTTGCTCGGATCGTCGATGGCGCGGAGCTCCGCGAGCGTCGGCGGCCCCGCGGGGCCCTTGCAGCCGGCGACGCCGAGCGTCGAGCACAGGGCGAGGCTGAGCGCCGCGGTCAAGATGCGAGCCGACAGACGAGCGTGCATGGGGGCAGGCTACCATCCCCCGTCGGCGGCGGTTCGTCGGCCGTACCCGTCGTCCACAGGCGCTCCGCTCCGTCGCTTCCCGGGCGGGGCGTCGACGCGACGGCGGGCGCAGCATCGACCGCGACCGATCGGCCTGCCCCACGACGCGGCGCCGAGGCCCGACCTCGCGCGCGATCGCCCGCGGCGCGCCGACGATGGAGTCAGTCGGCGCCGCGATCTATCCTCGATCCGCCGTGCGGTCCGTTGATGATCTCGACGCGACGATGGCGTCCGACGGCGCCGCGCCCCGTCCGGTGCCAGCGGGCGCGTCGCGTCCGAGCGACGACCTCGAGGTCACCCGAGCGTCGCGCCGAGACGCGAGCGCTCCGCCCCCCGCGTCGCCGTCGAAGGGCGCGCGAATCGGCCGCTACGTCATCCTCGAGGAGCTCGGCGCCGGGGCGATGGGCGTCGTCTTCGCGGCCTACGATCCCGAGCTCGATCGCAAGGTCGCGGTCAAGCTGCTCAAGCCGACGAGCGGTCGAGGCGCCCGCTTCGACGCGGCCGCTCGGCTCCTCCGCGAGGCCCAGGCCCTCGCCCGACTGAGCCACGTCAACGTCGTCGGCGTCCACGACGTGGGCCTCCACGAGGGTCAGGTCTTCATCGCCATGGAGTTCGTCGAGGGCGTGACGC
>JAGQIT010000082.1:0-1845 GCA_020431135.1 Myxococcales bacterium
GCCGGGGAGCGCCTCGCAGGCCGGCTCAGCTTTGCCAAACTCCGTGGCAAAACGAGCCCCTCCGAGACATTGTGAGTAATCCCCCCTCCCCGAGAACGCCCGTTTCCGTGGGACTACGGCCGTTCGGCGCGTCTGGGGGCGTTCTGGGGAGGGGAGTCGCTCAGTACGAGGTGTACTGCGACATGGACACCGACGGCGGCGGCTGGACGATCCTCTGGGCGACCTCCGGCGCCAACAACCAGCAGGCCGCGACGGGCGACATCCAGGTCCTCGACGGCGACCCGCTGAACTTCGAGCACTACAACCGCAACCGCATCTTCAAGGCGCTGCTGTCGTTCGTCAGCGCCGAGGGGCTGGTCCGCCGGCAGAGCGGCGACACGTGGATCAAGTTCGACCACGTCCCCTTCGACGAGAGCCTCACGCAGGTGAGCAAGCACGCCCACTTCGCGACGAACTTCACGGCCGCCGACGGGACGACCGCGCCGGGCTTCGTCGGCTTCGCCAACTACAACATCGCGGGCGGCGGCGACTTCAACCTGTCGATGGCCGACGGCGCGACCTGCAACGGCTCGACGACCATGGGCGTCGACCACCACAGCGGCAACTACTACCACCTCAACTGCGGCTGCCAGCGCCACTACCTCTACAGCTACTCGAACAACGTCAAGGACGGCGACGGCAACTACAACGTCAACACGGCGCTCGGGAGCTGGACGGCGACGAACAGCTGCACGTCGGGCGAGGGCACCGGGCTCGCGCTCTACCTCGCGGTGCGCTGATCCCAGACACGAGACGACGACGCCGCGCCCGACGGCGGTATGATGGGTCGCCATGCGCCTCCTCGCCGCCGCCGGGCTCGTCGCCCTCGTCGCCGCCGCGCTGCTCCTCCTCGGGCCGCGGGTCGCCGTCTCCTACCTCGCCGCGGAGATCGCCGACGCGACGACCGAGGACGCGGAGCTCGAGGCGCTGTGCCGGGCGAACCGGTGGTTTCACCGCGGCCTCACGCCGACCTATCAGGTGAGCTGCCGTGACGCCTCCGGCGCGGAGCTGCGGCCGTGGGAGGACGGGCGCTACGACGACGTGGCCGCGATCACCCTGCGCTGGAGGTCCGGCCACGAGGTCGATCGCCAGCTCCTCAGCACCCGCCCGCTGAGCTGCGTCTTCGGCGAGTGACGGCGACGCGGACCTCCGCACGGGCGCATTCGCCCGCTCGCGTCCGCCGCGAGGTCACGTATCATCGGCCCATGCTCGCGCCCTTGAGCCGCCGCGCCGCCCTGCTCCTCCCGCTCATCGCCCTGCCGCTTCTGACGGCGGGCTGCCAACGCGGGGTGATCGACAATGAGCTCGCCGCGGAGCTCGCCTACCTCGGCCTCGACCGCGCCATCGACCGCATGATCGACCTCGGCTTCGACGGCTTCAACGCGGCCAACAGCGCCAACATCCCGACGCAGTACGGCAACGGCGACGAGATCGGTGACATGGAGGTGGGCGGTCAGGTCGATCAGGGCGCCTCCGCGAACAAGGGCATGCGCCTCGAGGTCACCCTCAGCAACTACTCCGACGGCCCGGTCCAGGACACGGCGATCTACTACACCGGCGGCCCGGGCAACGCCGACTTCATGCTCAAGGGGCTGCCGGACGCCGACTTCGACGGGACCTTCAACGGCGTCTACACGATGGACGGCGACCTCGCCGGCACCGTCGAGCTCAACCTCCAGATCGCCGGCCAGACCGCGGATACAGGCGACGGGACGATCGCCCGCGTGCCCGGGACGATCACCGTGGTCGGCACCGCGACCTCGGACTACGGCGTCTTCGACGTCAACGTCAGCCTCTAGCGGCCCG
>JAGQIT010000082.1:1894-5052 GCA_020431135.1 Myxococcales bacterium
GAGAACTTCCTCGCGGCGGTGTAAGGGGCCCCGACCGGGCCGCGTTGAGGGGGCATGCGACGCCTCGGACTGCCCCTCTTCACCGCCCTCCTCCCCGCCCTCTTCGCCGCGTCCTTCACCGGCTGCGCCGCGAGCTCCTCGCACTCCTCGCACCGCGGGGCCGCGGAGATGGCCGCCCCGGGGGCGCCGATGGCCGGGCCGAGCTTCGACGGGGCGATGGCCGCCGACGCCGAGGCCGGCGGCGCTGCGGACATGGCCGCCCCCGCGATCGCCAAGGCGGCCGAGGCCAAGACCGTCGCCCGCGACGACGGCTACGATCGCTCGCTCCGCGCCGGCACCCTGACCGCCGGGACCTTCGACGACACCCTCAACCCGGCGACCCTCCAGGCGTTCGCGCGCACGCTCCTCGACAGCGACTGGACCCACGAGGTCGCGTCGGCGATCCGCGGCCCGCTGACCGTGGTCAAGGTCGTCGACGCCGACGGGGCGCCGCTCGCTGACGTCGGCGTGACCATCGAGTCGCAGCAGCGCCCGACCAAGACGCTGCGCAGCGGCACCGACGGCCGCGTCGTCATCCTCGGCGGCTGGGACCTCGGCGGCGAGGCGGGGGACGAGGTGATGGTCAGCGCCGCGGGGGAGCACGCGATGGTCAAGCTCGGCTCCGACGAGGCCCGGATCGTCGTCAAGGATCGCCGGGCCAAGCCGGTCCGCGCCCTCGACCTCGCGCTGGTCATCGACGCGACCGGGAGCATGGGCGACGAGCTCGAGTACCTCAAGGTCGAGCTCGCTAGCATCGTCGGCGCCATCGAGCGCGCCTACCCCGAGGTCGACCAGCGCTACGCGCTCGTGGTCTACCGCGACCAGGGCGACGCCTACGTCACCCGCCACTTCGACTTCGTCTCCAACCTCGGCCGCTTCGAGCGGACGCTCGGCCGCCAGCACGCCAACGGCGGCGGCGACTACCCCGAGGCGATGGACAAGGCGCTGATCGACGCTAGCGGCCTGCGCTGGCGCGACCACGGCGCCCGCACGCTCTTCCTCGTCGCCGACGCCCCGCCCCACCCCGAGGCGATGGGCGCGACCCTCGGCGCCCTCGAGGAGCTCCGCGGCCAGGGCGTCGCGATCTACCCGGTGGCGGCGAGCGGCGTCGCCACCGAGGCCGAGGCGGTGATGCGCGCGGCCGCGGCGATGAGCGGCGGCGAGTACATCTTCCTCACCGACGACTCCGGCGTCGGCAACTCGCACGCCGAGCCGCACATCCCCTGCTACAAGGTCCTCAGCCTCCGCGACGCGATGCTCCGGGCGATCGAGAGCGAGCTCGCGGGCCAGCGCCTCGAGGCCGCGCCCAACGGGACGATCCGAACGGTCGGTCAGGGCCAGGGCGGCGTGTGTCAGACGAGCAAGCCGCAGCTCGCCGGCTGAGAGGTTCTCTACCCCGCGCTGTTCGCAGGGAGAGCGCCCCCCGAGCGGGGCGCTCTCCCTGTTCTCAGGGTCGCGTTGTGACGGACGCAGCGCCCCGCCGAATAAAACATGTCTAAAAGGACATTACCACAGTGACCGCCGAGCTGCGCGTCCGCGTCAGCCAGGCGTCCACACGCCGTGGAAGGTGAAGGGGATGTGGTGGTCGAACCACAGCCGCGCCCGCGGCCCGGCCTCGAGGTCCGCCGCGTCGAGCACCGCGACGTAGGAGCGATCGCTCCCCGCGTCGTAGACGAGCGGCAGGAGGTAGCCGTCGTCCTCGGCGCGCGCCTGCGGGCGGGCGACGAAGAGCGCCTCGGAGGGGAAGTGGCCGTCGCCGAGATCGACCTCGATCGCCTCGCCGGTGTCGACGTCGAGGCGGCAGAGGCGATCCTGGATCCCGCGGCGCCCGGCCTCGGCGCTCGAGTGCGCGGCCATGTAGACGTAGCGGTGGCGCGTCCCCGCGACCGCGTCGGCGACCGTCGGGAACTCGCACAGCCGCGGCCAGCGCTCCTCCCAGGCGACCCGGCGGGCGTCGAGGTCGAGGCGCGCCCGGTAGAAGGTCCCGGTCGGCGCCTCCTTCGGCGCGCCGTTCAGGAGACCGACGAGCCAGCGATCGGTGGCGAAGTCCGGGTAGCGGACGAGGTCGACGACGAGCTCGCCGCCGTCCGCGTAGGCGTTGGCGAAGTGCCAGGTGAAGCAGGCCTCGGTCTCGAGGAAGATCGGTCGCTCCGGATCATCGAGCGGGATCACCAGGAAGAGCGAGCCGCGCTCCGGCTCCCACTCGAGGTTGTCCTCGAACACGCCGAGGCCGAGGTACTGCTTGAGCGCCCGCAGGCGCAGCGGCGGCAGGTGGAGGATCATGTGGTCGGCGCTGAGGATGCAGTCGTGGACCAGCGGCGGCCACGGCAGCGGGATCGAGGCGAGGCGGCGGCCGCCCGCGCCGACGTCGGGGAACTCGTAGACCTCGAGGTACGTGACGCGGCCGTAGACGATCGCGAAGTTGTAGGTCGCCGCGCGCCCTGGCAAGCGGTGCGGGTGCGCCGAGAGGTGATCGGTGACGAGGCCGCCGAGGCTCGTCTCGCCGCGCGCCCGGAGGTCGCCGCGATCGACTGCGATCGGCGGCCCGGCCTCGTAGAGCGCGTAGAGGCGCTCGCCCCAGGCGAGGAGGTTGGTGTTGCCGGTGTTCTTGGCCGCGCCGCCGAGGCGCCGGCGCCAGCTCGGGCCAGGGGTGCCATAGCCGGCGTAGAGCTGGCGCCCGGCCGCTCGCTCGCGCGCGAGGTCGTCGCTGACCACGACGCGCGAGGCGCCCGCGGCCGCGCCGTCGCCGATCCGCGCGGCCATGATCCCGGCGTCGGCGTCGAACCAGTGGCGGTAGGGTCGGCCGAAGGTCGAGAAGATCGCCGGGCCGACGCGGTAGAGAGTGCCGCGGAGATCCTCAGGCAGCGCGCCCTCGACCGCGAGCGGCTCGAAGCCGTGCTCGCGCGGGAGGTCGCGGAAGGCCCGGTGCCAGCCCTTCCCGGCTACCACGGCAGGCGCTCCCCGTTGCTGTGCCAGAAGCCGCCGCTGCTCTCGAGGTCGAGGGCGTCGAGGCGCGCGAGGAGCCCAGCCGCCGCCTCCGGCGGGTCGATGTGGCCGCGGCCACCGGTCATGTCTGTGCGCACGTAGCCGGGGTGGAGGAGCGCGACGGCGATCTCGGC
>JAGQIT010000082.1:5088-7434 GCA_020431135.1 Myxococcales bacterium
CGCCTTCGACATCCGGTAGCCGTAGGCGCCGCCCGAGGTGTTGTCGCTGAGCGAGCCCATCCGACTGCTGATGATCCCGACCTTGCCGCCGCCGCGGATCCGCCCGCGCAGCGCCGCCGTCAGGCGCAGGGGGCCGAGGGCGTTGACCTCGAATTGCTGGCGGATGCGATCGAAATCGAGCGCGTCCTCCGAGGGCGAGGGCGGCTCGCGGTGGAGGATCCCCGCGTTGTTGATCAGGACGTCGATGTCGACGTCCGCGAGGCGCTCCGCGAGGGCGCGCACGGCCGCTTCGTCGGTGACGTCGACGCCCGCCTCGACGCGGACGCCGAGCGCCTGGAGCTCGCTCGACGGCGCACGGCAGAGCGCGATCACTGCGTCGCCGCGCGCCTTGAGCTGGCGGCAGAGCTCGAGGCCGATGCCGCGGCTCGCCCCGGAGATGACGTAGGTGCCCATGCGCGCGAGGATGCGAGGTGACGGCCCCCGCTGACAAGGGGCTATCCTGGACCGCGCGCATGGACGTGACGATCGCACGCGGGGTCGCCCTGCCGACCGAGCTCGCCGCGACCCTGGCGAAGCTCCGGGCCCGCCGGCGCTTCGTCGCCGAGCGCCTGATCGCTGCCAAGGTCGCGGCGCTGAACGCCTACCTCGCGGCGTCGCGGGTCGGCGGCTGCGTCGTCGGGGTCAGCGGCGGCGTCGACTCGGCGGTGACGCTCGGCCTCCTGCGCCGGGCCGCCGACGCCCCAGGCTCGCCGATCCGCCGCCTCATCGCCGTCCTCGCCCCGGTGTTCTCCGCCGACGGCGCGACCAACCAAGACGTCGCCCTCGCCCGCGGCCGCGCCGTCGCCGAGGCCTTCGCCGCCGAGATCGTCGAGGCCGACCTCACCGCCAGCCAGGCCGCGGTCAAGGCGGCCGTCGATCGCGGCTTCGGGCTCGTCGGCGACGCCTGGTCCTCGGGACAGCTCGTGTCGACGATCCGGACGCCGGCGCTCTACTACGTGACCTCGCTCCTCACCCAGGAGGGGACCCTGGCGGTGCTCTGCGGGACGACCAACCGCGACGAGGGCAGCTACCTCGGCTTCTTCGGCAAGGCCTCCGACGGGATGGTCGACCTCCAGCCGATCTCCGACCTCCACAAGTCGGAGGTCTACGCGCTCGCTGAGCGCCTCGGGGTGCCGGTCGAGGTCCGCGCGGCGGCGCCGACCGGCGACACCTACGACGGGCGGATCGACGAGGCGATGATCGGCGCGCCCTACGACTTCGTCGAGCTGTATACCGCGCTCCTCGCCGTCGACGCGGCGCATCCGGGGGCCCGCGCGGCGCTCACGGCGAGCTGGGGCGCCACGGCGCGCGCGGCCTACGATCGCTGGGCGGCCGCCGTCGAGGCGCTCCACCGCCACAACCACCACAAGTACGTCGCCGGCGCGACGGCGATCCACGTCGACGTCTACGAGCGACATGTCCCCGGGGGCTGGTCGGCGCCGCCGACGATCACGCCGGCGAAGGGGAGCTTCGTCGCCGAGTTTGAGCTCGACCCGGCGATCCCCGCGGCGCTGCTCGGCCGACGCCCGCGCTTCGCCGCCGAGGCGGGGACGCAGGCGACGGCGATCCCGGGCTTCGGCGAGTCCCTCACGCTGGTCGACGGTCTCCTCGACGCCGACGAGGCCGCGGCCCTGCGCGCGCAGCTCCTCGCCCAACCGCAGGTCGCGGTCGGCGTCTACGGGGTCGCCCGCGGATACGATCCCGAGCGCGACCCGCCCGGCTCGACGCGGGCGACGACCTACAGCCACGCGCTCGCCGAGGCGCTGTGGCGCCGCCTCGAGCCGGCGCTCGCGCCTTTGCGGGTCTTCGCCGACGACGCGCCGACCGATCACCGCGGACACCCGGTCTGGCGCCCGGAAGGCCTGTCGCCGCTCTTTCGCGGGATCACCTACGGGCGCGGCGGCGGCCTCGTCCCGCACTACGACGCCGGCTTCGACTTCGGCGACGGGCGGCGCCACACGCTGATGAGCGTCCTCGTCGGCCTCGGCCCCGCAGACGACGACGCGCCGGGCGTCGCCGCGACCCGCTTCCTCGTCGACCGTCAGCGCCACCTGCCGCTCGCCGAGCGCGACTTCAGCGACCACAGCGAGCCCGCCCGCGACGCCGACGTTCTCGCGGCCTTCGCCCTCGCCCCGGGGCAGGCGCTGGTCTTCGATCACCGCCTCCTCCATGAGGGCCTCGCCTGGCCCTACGACCAGCCCCGCGTGCTGCTGCGCGCGGACGTCGTCTTCACGCGCTGCGGGCCGCCGCTTCCGGCCGCGCCCCCCTCCCCTCCGCGGCCCCTCGAGGCGGCGCTCGAGCTCGGCG
>JAGQIT010001053.1 GCA_020431135.1 Myxococcales bacterium
GTCCGCAGCTCGTGGCTCATCGTCGCCAGGAAGGTGCTCTTGGCCCGGTTCGCCGCCTCGGCGCGCTCGGCCGCGTCGCTGAGCTCGACGTGCGCCCGGTGGCGCCCGAGCTCGTAGCCGAGCCACTGCGAGAACACCTGCGCGAGGTCGAGCTCGCGCTCGCTGAGGCGGCTGCGCAGCTGCGCGCTGGCGAAGAAGAGCGCCCCCGTGGCCCCGTCGCCGACCCGCAGCGGCGCGCCGAGAACCGTGCACAGGCCGAGGTCGCGCCAGATCCCGCGCCCCCAGCGGGTCTCGCCGAAGGGCCGCAGGAGCACCGGCGTCGTCCTCGCGAAGATCTCCTCGGTGACCGTCCCGGCGAGCCTCATCCGCCGCCCGCGGGGCATCTTCTCGGCGAGAGGTCCGCGGGCGTAGGCGATGATCAGCTCGTCGCCCTCGCGGCGGGTGACGATCGCGCTCTCGAGGCCGAAGTAGGCGGCGCACAGATCGAGGAGACGGCCGATCTTGTCATCGAGGTCGAGGCCCGAGTCGGCGCTGATCCGGTGGAGGTCGCGGAGGATCCGGCTCTGCGACGCGAGCTCGTCGTCGAGGCGCCGACGCTCCGTGATGTCCTGAAAGGTGCCGAAGAGGCGGGTGACGACATCGCCCTCGCGCTCGACCTCGCCGAGGGCGCGGACCCACAGGCGGCGCCCGGTCGCGGTGACGAGCGGAAGCTCGAGATCCCACGACTCGCCCGTCCGGATCCCCTCCTCGACGGCGCCGGCGATCGTCGGCCGCGCCTCCGGGGCGTAGAAGCCGACCGCCGTGTCGAGGCTGATCGGCGTGCCGAGCTCGACCTCGTGGATCCGGTAGACCTCGTCGGACCAGAGCACGCGCCGCGACGCGACGTCGAGCTCCCAGCCGCCGACCCGCGCGAGGCGGCCCGTGCCCTCGAGAACGCGCTGGCGCCGGACCTCCTCGCTGACGTCCTGGACCACGCAGTAGTGGAGGCCGGCGTCGAGGTCCGTGTGCGAGTGCCAGCGTAGCCAGATGTAGGAGCCGTCGGCGCACCGATAGCGGTTGGTGAAGTTGATCCTCGACTCGCCGCCACCGGCGACGAGGCGCGCGGCCTCGTCGATCGTCGGCCCGCGATCGTCGGGGTGGACGAAGTCGATGAAGCGCCGGCCCATGAGGACGCTGCGGGGGTAGCCGAGCGCCTCACACCACGCCGCGTTGAACTCGACGAAGCGCCCCTCGAGATCGATGAGGGCGATCATCACGGGCGCCGTCTCGAAGAGCCGACGGAAGTGATCGAGGCGCTCCGAGGCCCTAGCTCGGCAGCCTACGGCGCCGCACGATGCGTTCATCGAGGAGTCCACCCTTTGCCAACTAGCGAGACTCGACGCTAGCACGGGGAGCAGACGCGTCCGTGCGCAGGATTAGCGCCACGACGGCCCCCTCGCGCGGCCTCGCCTCGCTCTGCAGGGGTCCGCTGCGGAGCGGGGAGCGATCGAGCCGCGCCTCGTCACGCGATCATAGAACCTGTACTAATCGCCAGGTATCACGACACCACCCCCCACGCCGCGAACTCGACGGGCCGGCGCGAGGGCACGCAGGAGTCGTCGGCCCTGTCACGTCCGTGACAGCCCGCGCCCTCTCGGCGTAGCCGGCCCCGCCGACGCTCTCGACCCCGCGATGCCACCGCGGCGCTCTCGAGCCGAGAGGGCCGCTAGCTGCCGTCGCGGAGGAGGGCGAGCGGCGGCGCGCAGGTCTCGTAGAGCTCGCGGTCGGTGGCGAAGTACGTCCGTATCGAGCCGGCGATCGCCTGGGCGATCTCGCGGGCGACGGCGCGCTGCTCCGGGGTCGTCGGCAGCGGCAGGCCGGTCTCCGGATCAAAGGAGCAGACGAGGTCCTTGCGGACCTCGATCCCGACGGAGCTCGGCCGCTCCGGCGAGCGCCGGTAGTCCATCACCACCGTCGAGTTGGTGAGGAAGCTGGTGATGTGCTCGTAGGCCGCCAGCGACGCCAGGAAGGCCGGACGCCGCGGCTCGCTGACGCGGCGGAAGCGGTGGAGGAAGCTGCGCAGCTCCTCGGCCTCGGCGAGGCGGAGGTTGGTGTCCATCAGCATCGTGAACACGCGCTCGTAGGCCGGATCGTCGACCGTCCCCGGGAACGCCGCCTCGAAGCGCGCGCGGAGGAAGCGGAAGAAGTGCCAGACCTGGGCCCGGACCTCGACGCTGCCGTCCGGGAGCGCGTAGGGGTGGTTGTGGGTGACGCGGAAGCCCGAGCGCTCGAGGTTGAGGCTCATGCGGTCGCGGAGGATCCGGCTGCAGCTCGACTCGGCGAGGTGGTCGGGATAGATCGGATCGAAGACGCCGTAGGGGAGCTGGGCGTCGCGCTGGTAGCTCAGCGGCAGGCTGATGATGCTGACGTGCGCGCGCTTGGTCTGGCTCTGGTGGGCCTCGTCGTAGGTGTGGATCGACAGGCCGATGAGGCTGTCCTTGACGAACGACTCGATGGTCCGCGAGATCGGATCGTAGAAGCTCTCGAGGAGGTCCGTCTTCTGGTGGTGATCGAGCGTCCGCGCGAAGAGCGGGCCGATCGCCAGGGCGTCGAGGGGATCGGGGCTGTCGGCGGGGGTGCTCCCGGGGAAGCGGTTGAAGTCGAGGAGCACCCGGGCGATCCGGCAGGTCAGGTAGCACGGTGCCCCGAGCGCGGCCGTCAGCTCCGAGGCGACGACGTTGGCCCCCCAGTCGCGCATCTTGACGAACTGGCGCTCGAGCTCCGCGGGGTCGACGATCGGGCTGCCGTCGGCGCGGACGCGGAAGCGCTCGGGGATCGCCTGGCCGTCGTGGACGGCGAAGACCGCGACCCGATCGCGGAGCGGCTCGGGCAGCAGCGCGTCTTCACGCGGGGCGACGCGGACCCGCGCGAAGGGCGGGCTGCAAGGGCGGTCGAAGTCGAAGCGCAGTTGATGAGGCATTCGGAGGTGTCGGAGGGTACCGCGGCCTCCGGGGGCGCTGGCAAGCGCCCCGCAT
>JAGQIT010001054.1 GCA_020431135.1 Myxococcales bacterium
GAAACACAGCTGCCAACGACAGCAACTACGGCCAACTGGCCATCGCCGCCTAATAAGCGGTGACATCCTCGCCTGAGGTGCTCCCAGTAGGGACGAGGGTGTTATCACGGGGAGCTAGCTTGAAGGGACGCCCCGACCTTTCGGCGAAATCCAGGGGATCGGCGCTTGGAGGGCCTGTCGGCGGGCATGCCAAGCGCTCAGATCAAGTCCACCGACTACGCGCGTAGAGGCTCAGCCTGATGGCTTCCGGACCCGGGTTCGACTCCCGGCGCCTCCATACCCCAAGCACAAGAGCGGGCAGCTAGGTCACCCTGGCTGCCCGCTTTCATTTCTGGGGGATCCACGCGTCCCGAGCCCTTCGGGGTCATCGCGGGTGCTCTTCACATCGACGACGAGCAGGTGAGCGTCGACCTCTTCTCGGATTGCGCGTCACTGTGACGGGTGGCCGACGAAAGATGTCCTTTGCGACAGGTCGTGGGGGCCGCGCTGGCGAAGGTCGCGGCCAAGTCGGGCCGGTGGCCGTGCGCACTCGGATGAAGGTGGTTGTTGCGGCAGGTCGTGGGGGCCGCGCCGTGAGCCCATCGGACCCATCGGACATGTTCTCGTTCGCCTCTCGATTCGGGCGCGGTCTCGGCCAGTCTCCCGGTGAGGTGCGGGAAGATAGGCGCAGCGCGGTCGCTTCAAGGCGTCGTCGGCAGCGCGCCCGCCTAGGGCTGTCAGCGCGGCCTAGCGACCCGCCGACGCGCGTCCGAGGGGCTAACGGCAATTTCTCCGGTGCGTGTTCGTAGTTTAAGACGGATCATCAGGGCCCCCAAATTCACGGCTAGAATGCCGTCATGAACATGTTTGTAGGTCTTGGGGGGATTGCTGCGTGTGCGTTGTTGGTCGCGGCGGCGGCGGGGTGTCAGGGGGAGGACGATGACGCGGGGTCGAGCGAGGCGACGAGCGCGACGACCGGGAGCAGCGACGCGAGCACGGGCGCCGGCTCGACAGGCGACGCGGGCACCAGCGCGGCGACCGGGACGTCGACCTCGACCGGCGCGAGCACGGGGGAGAGCGAGAGCGACAGCGGCGCGACGTCGACCGACACCGACGCGACCGGCAGCGACAGCGACACCGACACGACCGGCGGTGGAGAACCCGCGCGCCTGTGGGGGCGCTTCGAGTCGGGCGGGCCGATCACGAGCTGCGGGATGATCAAGGACGACTGGAGCGCCGACGACGGGCCGCTGATGCGCATGTCCCTCGACCTCTGCGGCGACGATATGGCCGCGCTCGCCGAGACGATCGCCGACAACCTCGACGCGGTCGAGGCTCGGGGCGGCCGGGCGCTGCTCATCCTCAACCAGGGGATCAACCTCCCCGCGGGCTGGCTCGCGCAGTGCGAGACGTACGCCCTCAACAGCGGCAACTTCACGGGCGACCTCTGCGTCCCCTGGGATCCGAACTACCAGGCGTCGCTCGCCGCGGCGCTCAGCGAGCACGTCGGTCCGGCGGTCGCCGGACACCCGGCGCTGGCCGCCGTCTACTTCACGATCTCGACGATGACCAACGGCGCCGAGATGCACTTCCGCGTCCTCCGCGACGACTTCACGGCCTTCCCCGACGAGGAGGCCTTCACCGCGTCCTACCTCGCGGTGATGGACGCCTACCAGGCGGCCTTCGACGTGCCGATCCTCTTCGAGGCCGGCCACTGCATCTTCGACCTGCCGCAGGCGGACGAGGCTGACATCGACTGCGAGACGCCGCTGGCCCTCTACCGCCACGCGCGCGACAACTACGGCGTCGAGTCGGTCGGCCTCGGCCTGTGGAACTGCGCGGAGCGCTTCTTTCACGGGCCCGAGGCGATCGAAGATCACGTCCGCCCGCTCCTCGAGGAGGCGACCGCCGACGGCGCGAGCATGGGCTGCCAGACGGTCGGCAATTTCACGGAGCAGCCGTGCCGCTTCAGCGACCCCGCGGTCGGCGACTACGGCGAGCTGATGGGCATGGGCAAGGACGCGGTGTGCATCCCCGCGGGGGGCGACGACGCCGAGGCGGCCTGCGTCGACACCCTCCGCTGGTTCTCCGGGGCCGAGGCGCAGTCGGCGACGAGCGTGATGGTGCAGGGCACCTGGCTCGAGTCGTGGAGCGCCGACACGGACCCCGTCGACGGGATCATCGCGACCAGCGACGCGTGCCGCGAGGCGGTCGATCAGTTCAAGCAGCCGGCGCCGTAGCCTCCTGCGACGGCCGTCGACGGACGCTCGCGTTGCGAGGCCTCGCGGCGCGACGACGGCCGTCGCCGCTTCGCGTCACTCGGCGGGGGCGCTCGCCACCGCCGGGCGCAGCGACCAGAAGCGGGCCTCGAGCCTGTGGATCGCGAAGCCGACGCGGCCGTCGCGGACGAGCCGGGTCAGCGCCCGATCGATCACTTCGGCGCTCGCCGAGAGCTCGCGATCGATCGCGGGGACGAGCACGCGGGCGAAGCCGAGGAGGGTGTCGCGAACGCCAGGATCGAGGTGGAGCCCGATCTTCGCGGCGAGCTGCCCGCGGACCGCGTCGCCGAGCTCTGCGCGGCTGAGGGCGAGGCCCTCCGTCTCGGCGAGGGCGCGCAGGAGCTGGCCCTCCGCGGCGGCGAGGATCGCCTCGGCGCGCTCGCTCGCGGCGGGGGCATTCGCGTCGGCGGGCGGCGGAGCGAGCTCTCCGATCGGCACAGGCATCAGCGGCCGCACCCTACCAGCCTGCGGCTCCGCTCTCGTCGGTCCGGTGAGCGGCGAAGAGGGGACCGCTGACATCGTGGCTTCGCCGCGGCGGTCGCCGTCGTCGACCCTGCTCGTCGTCGCCGACCTCTCTCGTACCGGCGCTCCGCGGCCGATTTCTGCGCGTGAGGCGTTCGCAGCGGCCAACGCGAGCGATTGCGCGAAAACGCGCGCCGGGCTCGACAGGAGGTCCCCAGACCCCGAGCGGCTCGAGCAGGCTGGGGGCGGCTGGAGGCGGCGCAAGGGGTTGCGGCGGCCGGCCGCAGTCGCCGGGGACGCCGCCATGGACCGCTCCGCGCAGCGTGGCTACCATGCCCACGCTACAGCCTGAGGTTCCTGGCAAAAGTGAAGAAGATATCGCCGTCCCCCATGTTCGCTCCGCTCACCTTGATCGGCATCGCCGCGGGGATCGCCGCGACCGCGCATGCGCCGGTCGCCGCTGCGGCGGAGCGCCCGATCTACGACGCGGCGTGGGAGGCGGCGAGCGAGCCGGGAGCTCTCTCCGTGATCCGCTCGCGCGGCCCCACCCCGGGCGCGGTGGTCTCGCGCAACGCGGAGCGCGGCGTGCCTTCGCTCCTCCTCGGCGACAGCGCGGCGCCGGCGCCTGCGGGTGCTTCGCATGAGGTCGCCGCGCGGCACCATCTCAAGGCCGTGCGCGCGGCCTACGGGGTCAGCGACGCGGTGATCGACGCGGCCCGCCCGCTCTTCACCCATGACATCGGTCGCGGCGGGGTGATCGTCGCGCTGCGCCAGACGGTCGACGGCGTCGACGTCTTCCGCGGCGACCTGAAGGTGCTCCTCGATCGCGACAACCACCTGGTCGCGGTCTCCGGCAGCCCGCACCCGGCGGCCCGCGCCGAGCTCGCCCAGCCCTTCGACCTCGACGAGGCGACGGCGGTCGGCGCCGCCCTCAGCGACCTCTACGGGGCCGCCCTCGCCGGGGCTCCGGTCGCGCGCGCGGCCGTGAAGAGCTCCGTGCGCGGGGCGACCTTCTACGACCTCGCCGCCGACGCCGGGCCGACCGCGGTCCACATGCGCGCGCCGGCGCTGGTCAAGCAGGTCTACTTCCCGCTCGGCGACGGCCTCGTCCCGGCCTACTTCGTCGAGACCCAGACCTACGTCGGCGCCGGCGGCGAGCTCGAGGGCTACCAGTACGTGATCGCGGCCGACGACGGCCGCGTCCTCCACCGCCGGAGCATGATCGCCAACGAGAGCTTCACCTACCGCGTGTGGGCTGACGAGGACGGCGACATGCGCCCGGCCGACGGCCCCGAGGTCGACAACACGCCGTATCCCTTGGCGGCCCCCGAGGACGTCATCCTCGACAACGTCAAGCCGGTCCTCATCACGATGGACGGCTTCAACAACAACCCCGACGGCGGCGCCGATCCGTGGCTGGCGGTGGGGGCGACCGAGACGGTCGGCAACAACGTCGACGCCTACGTCGATCACACGGCGCCGAGCGGCTACAACCCCGAGAGCGGGGAGTTCCGCGCGGTCGTCAGCGAGCCGAACACGTTCGACTACATCTACAACAGCGGCGAGGAGCCGCTGTCCTCGCAAGAGCAGTCGATGGCGGCGATCGTCCAGCTCTTCTACGACACCAACTGGCTCCACGACTACTGGTACGACTCGGGCTTCAACGAGGCCGCTGGCAACGCCCAGGACGACAACTACGGGCGTGGCGGCGCGGGCGGCGACCGCATGCAGGCGCAGGCCCAGGACGGGGCGCTCACCGGCTCGCGCAACAACGCCAACATGATGACGCCGAGCGACGGCGTGTCGCCGGTGATGCAGATGTACCTGTGGACGCCGCGCAACAGCGACGGGACCCTGAAGATCTCGCCGTCCGAGCAGGAGTTCGAGGTCTCCAAGGGCCAGTTCGGGCCGGTGAAGTACGAGGTCAGCGGGCCGCTCGTCCTCGTCGACGACGGCCAGGGGACGACGACCGACGGCTGCGAGCCGCCGGTGAACGACGTCGCCGGCAAGATCGTCCTCATCGACCGCGGCGACTGCACCTTCGAGACCAAGGTCAACAACGCCCAGAGCGCCGGCGCGATCGCGGTGATCATCGCCAACAACGTCGACGGCGGGCCGGCCGGGCTCGGCAACGACGGCGACATGGAGGACCCGACGATCGCGACGCAGGGCGTGTCGATCGGCGACGGCGACATCATCAAGGCCGAGCTCGAGAAGGGCGACGTCACGGCGACGATGGCGGGCGACGCCGACGCCGAGCGCGACGGGACGATCGACAACATGATCGTCGCCCACGAGTGGGGCCACTACATCCACAACCGCCTCGTCGAGTGCGGCAACAACCAGTGCCGGGCGATGGGCGAGGGCTGGGGCGACTTCATCGCCCTCCACATGTCGCTGCGCGAGGGCGAGGACATGGACGGCACGTGGGCGAGCCAGACCTACGCCGGCTTCGACAAGACCGGCTACTTCGGCATCCGCCGGGTCCCCTACTCCAACGACCCGACGAAGAACGCGCTGACCTTCCGCCACATCGGCAACGACAACCCGATCGAGGTCGAGCACCCGATCCGCAGCAACGGGATCGGCAACAGCGAGGTCCACAACGCGGGCGAGGTCTGGGCGTCGATGATGTGGGACCTCTACACGGGCCTGCACAAGGACAACCCCGACAAGAGCTTCGACGAGGTCCGGCGCTCGCTCAGCGACTACGTCGTCGCCGGGATGATGCTCGCCCCGCCGGCGCCGACCTACACCGAGCAGCGCGACGCGATCCTGATCGCGATCGGCCAGTTCGACGAGGACGACTTCGTCACCGCCGCCGAGGCCTTCGCCAACCGCGGCGCCGGCACCTGCGCCGTGTCGCCGCCGCGCGACTCGACCGACTTCACCGGCGTCGTCGAGAGCTTCGAGCTCCGGGCCAACGCCGACCTCACGAGCCTCAATGTCGGCGAGGGCGACGACTCCTGCGACGGCGACGGCGTCATCGACGGCGGCGAGAGCGGGTCGATCAAGGTCGAGATCTACAACAACGGGGTCCAGGAGCTGGCCGCCGGCGCGACCGTCGAGGTCCTGTCGCCGACCGCGAGCCTGGTCTTCACCGAGGGCGCGACGAAGACGCTGCCGGCGGTGCCGCGCCTCGACAAGGTCAACCTCGAGTTCCCGGTCGCCGTCGCCGACGGCGTCGCGGCGGACGAGCACTTCGTCCTGACGATCCGGGTGACCGCGCCGGGCGGCTGCACCGAGGTCCGCGAGGTCGAGCTGCCGCTGGTGATCCACGGCGACATCTACGCCAACAGCTCGAAGGTGGACGACGTCGAGGTCCCGGAGTCGCCGTGGCTGATCAGCGGCGCCGCGGGCAGCGTCGTCTGGGATCGCCAGCCGACCGACGCCGGCTACGTGTGGTTCGGGCGCGACATCGGCAACAGCAGCGACACCTCGCTGGTCTCGCCGCAGCTCGAGGTGCTCGCCGGCGAGGCGCTGGTGATCAGCTTCGATCACGCCTTTAAGTTCGAATACTCCGAGAACACGGCGTGGGACGGCGGCGTCCTCGAGATCTCCGACGACGACGGCGAGACCTGGACCGACGTCACCGCCTTCGGCGTCGACCCCGGCTACAACGGGACGATCGCCTCGGACGCCAACCCGATCAACGGCCAGCTCGCGTTCATCGACGAGAGCGACGGCTACCCGGCGCTGCAGAAGCTCAGCCTCGACTTCGGCGAGGCCTTCGCCGGCAAGACGATCCGCTTCCGCTTCCGCATCGGCACCGACGCGGCGATGGGCGGCCCCGGCTGGGGGATCGACAACATCGCGGTCTCGGGGATCGGCAACACGCCGTTCCCGACGTGGATCCCCGACAACTGCGGCATGGGGCCGACGACGACGACCGGCGGCGAGACCGAGAGCGGCGGCGACACCGACGGCGACGACACGGACGGCTCGGCGACGAGCGGCGGTCAGGACGGCTTCGACGACGAGGGCTGCGGCTGCGTCGTCCGCGAGCCGAGCCCGGCGGAGAAGCTCGGCAGCCTCGCCCTCTGGCTCGGCCTCGCCGGCGTCGCGCGTCGCCGGCGTCGCCGCTAGAGCTGGCGCAAGGGACAGCGTCGGCGCGCTCGGCAGCGGTCGGGTCGCGTCGGCGCTGCGCGCCTCGGTGGTCGGCGTCGAGGGCTCGCGGCGAGGTCGTG
>JAGQIT010001055.1 GCA_020431135.1 Myxococcales bacterium
GTCGAGCTCCGCTCCGGCGAGCTGCCGACGCTCGCGGTCCGCGGGATCAAGCTCCGCGCCGAGGGCTACGTGACATGGCTCGATGACCCTGTCTTTGAGAACATACTGCGTGAGTTCACCCCGAGCCAATCCGACGGCGCCAGCCTCTACTACGCGCGCGCGAGCTGGGGCGATCTCCACCGCGACCTCCTGATCCGCGACGGCGAGGTCTACACCGACGTCGTCCGCCAGCTCGGCGCCGACCTCGACGACCTCCGCTGCCAAGACGTCCGCAACGGCCGCCTCCTCCTCGTCAGCGGCGGCGGCGGCGACGAGCTCACGGCCTGGCTCTTCGACCACGGCGGGTCGATCCAGCGCCTCGACCTCGGCGTCAGCACCCGCGAGTCCTTCGGCTGTGAGGCCCACCTGGGCGACGACGGGCGCTTCGTCGTCCAGGCCGACCGCAAGGCGATCTGGGACGGCGCGCGCCTCACCTACGCGGTCGCGGCGACCAAGCTCCGCGCCCGCACGCGCTTCGGCACGTCGCCGGCCTGCGCCCCCGCCTGCACCCCCTACGAGGCCGACCCAAAGACCGGGAGGTTCGCCGATCAGATCGCCGCCGCGCTCGACTGCGAGGTCCACCTGCGCCTCGAGGGGCCCTGGCTCCTCGGCCAGTGCAAAGACCCCGGCGGACCCATCGCCCGGGCGGCGCTCGACGGCCCGTGCTGCGATCACCAGCTCCTCCCCGCGGATCCGGAGCGCCTGCAGGCGACGCTCGCCCGCACCGGCGACGCCCTCCTCCGCTACTCCGATCGCACATACCAGCTCTGGCGCACGGACGGCGCGCTCGGCCCGAGAACGCCCCTCGACGATCACGACGACCTGAGCGTCAACGGGCCGGCCCTGCGCCTGCGCGGGCTCCCGGACGTCACCGTCCGCGGACGCGATACGACCAACCCCCCGTCCGCGGCGACGCCGTGGGTCGAGCCGCTCCAGCGCTACCCCACCCTCAGGTGGAGCGGCGCGCGCGTCGATGAGCGCGAGGGCGACAGCCCGGAGCGGCGGCGCCTCAGGCGGGAGAAGGCGCGGTCTCGGATCTCGAAGGACACGCGCAAGGCCGCGACCGCCGCCTTCGGCGACCACACCGACCTCATCGGCTACGGCTACGTCGTCGTCGACAGGCGCTGCGGCCACGTCGTCTGGCTCGACAAGCACTACGGCTTCGGCCCGAGCTCCGACATCATGATCTCGCCGAGGCCGACGCGCGCGCCGGAGTGCCGGCGCGTCGACGACTTCACGTCGCTCGCCGGGGTCTACCCCGACACCGGCGAGACCCTGATCGCCCGCGCGCCCCGCGGGAAGCTCTCGATCGCCTGGCGCCCGCCGGTCGGCGACGACTCGGAGATCCTCTGGGCAGGGGTCGGCCGCACCGACAGGCCACCGACGCCGCCCTTCCACGGCTGGCGCGACCTCGGCGTCCGCGGAGCGCTCGACGACGATCCCTCGTGGGGCGCGCTCTACGAGGTCGCGACCCTCCTCGTCGACGACCAGCGGCTCGTCATCAACGGCGCGCTCGTCCACACGCTGCCGCTGGACGCGAGGCCGCTGCGCGTCCACACGAACCATCACCTGATCGCCGCGCGCGACGATCGGGTGATCGTCTGCGACCCGGAGTGCCGGTCGATCGATCCGGGCCTCGGCCGCCCGATCACCGCCGCCGCCCTCCTCAGCGCGTCGCCGCCGCGCCTGCTCGTCCGCGCCAACGGCAACGCCCACGGCCTCGTCCACCGCGACGCCCCGTCGGAGGCGCTCTCAGAGCACCCCCTCGCGGCGACGCTGCGCGAGCACCTCGGCGATCGCGACCGCGAGCGGCGAGAGTTCCACGCGCTATTCAACACCTGGGTTGCCACGGTGAAGCGCGACGAGGAGGCGAGGGTCGCGGCGAAGAAGGCGGCGAAGAAGGCGGCGAAGAAGGGCGGCGAGGGGTAGCGGCTGGTCCTTTGGACCTGTCGGGCGCGGCCTGTCGAAGACAGACGACCGCGCCTAGCACCAAGCGTAAGCCGCAACACATTCGTCAGTCGGAGATGAGCGCAGGTCCTCCGCGCGGGCGAGCCGAATCAGGAATCAAGAAGCGCCGCCGCCGGAGCGCTCCTATCATCGCGGCCATGGACATCCGCATCCACTCCGCCTTCCTCCCGCACACCGACCCCGAGGCGTCCCTCGCCTTCTATCGCGACGTTCTCGGCCTCGAGGTCCAAAACGACGTCGGCTACCAGGGGATGCGCTGGATCACCGTCTGCCCGCCCGGTCAGCGGACGTCGATCGTCCTCCACCCGCCGGCCGCCGACCCCGGGGTCACCGACGACGAGCGGCGGATGATCGCCGAGATGATGGCCAAGGGGACCTACGCCGCGATCATCCTGGCGACGCCCGATCTCGACGGGCTCTTTGACCGCCTCCAGGCGAGCCGCGCCGAGGTCGTCCAGGAGCCGATGGAGCAGCCCTACGGCGTCCGCGACTGCGCCTTCCGCGATCCGGCCGGCAACCTCCTGCGGATCCAAGAGCAGCGCTGAGCCGCCGCGCCAGCGAGGGAGCGAGGAGGAGCGATGAGCACGTCACGGAAGACCGCCAAGAAGGCGACCGCAAAGAAGACGACCGCAAAGAAAGCGACCGCAAAGAAGACGACCGCAA
>JAGQIT010001056.1 GCA_020431135.1 Myxococcales bacterium
GGTCGCGGCAGCGGCCGCCCCGAGCGCGGACCCGCAGGCGGAGTCGAGCGCCGCGAGTCCCACAAGCGCGACGCGTCCGAGGAAGCGGCGGGCGAGTCACGGCGCGTCCGCGAAGGCGCGCAGCGACGCGGCGCCGCCTGAGTCCGCGCCCGTCGAAGCCGCCGCGGACGGGGTCGGCGGAGAGGCCAACGGCGCGGCGTCGGCCGAGGCCGACGCGTCGACTGATGGTACCGGCGGCGAGGGGACGTCCGGAGAGCTCGGCGGCGAGGGGGGCAGCGGC
This sequence comes from Myxococcales bacterium, assembly GCA_020431135.1. GTDB lineage: Bacteria > Myxococcota_A > Polyangia > Nannocystales > Nannocystaceae > JADJRG01. Next base: position 281 of record JAGQIT010001056.1, read on the forward strand.
GGCGACAGCCTCCAGGCCCGCGCCCTCGCGGCCTACCGCGAGCGCCTCATCCGGTGGTTCTCGGCCCGCTTCCACGTCCGCGGCAGCGGCCTCGGGAGCGCGCTCCTCAGCCTCCGCGCGCGCGCCGAGGTCGAGATCAGCGAGGGCGGCGTGGTCCTCGGCTATCGGGTTCTCAGCGCGGATCACCCCGCGCTCGAGGCCGCCGCTCGGGAGGCCCTCGACGCGGTCCTCGGCGAGCCGCTGCCGACCCCGCCGGACTTCTTCCCGGGCGCGCCTCAGCGCCGCCTCCGGATCACCTTCGTCTGCACGGAGTCGACATGCGACTGATCGTCCCTGCGCTCGCGTCCGTCCTCGCCCTCGCCGCGCCGACCGTGGCCTCCGCCGCGGAGACGCCCGCAGGCGGCGCGACGGCGGCGAGCGACGACCTCCTCGGGGATCTCACCGTCGCCGCGAGCAAGCGGCCGACGCCCGCCCTCCGGCTGCCGAAGGTCGGCGTCGAGGAGCCGGTCGCGGGGGCGCTCGACGGGGGCCTCGCGGCGCTCGTCCGCCGCGACCTCGAGCTCTCCTTCGAGGTCGATCTCGTCGCGGCGCCCGCGGGTCCCGTCGCGGAGGCTGACGCGACGGCGGAGGGCGCCCCCGAGGACCCCGCCGCCTACGTCGAGCGCTGGCGCGGCGCAGGGGCGGAGTTCGTCGTCCGCGCGAGCGCCGAGGCGAGGGGCGCGGAGACCGTTCTCAGCGTCGCCCTCGTCGACCTCTCGGAGGGCATCTCACCTGTCTTTAAGCGCAGCATCGTTGTCGGCCCCGAGGTGAGCGCGCGCGACGTCGGCCACCGCCTCGTCGACGCGCTCCTCGGCGCCCTCACCGGCTACAGCGGCCCCTTCGCCAGCGAGCTGGCCTTCATCCGCACGCGCGGCGGCGAGCGCCAGGTGTTCACGATCGACGCCGACGGCGAGGACCTGCGGGCGCGCTCGCCCGCGGAGCAGCTCGCGCTGAGCCCGGCGTTCGGCCCCGGCCACGTCCTCTACTGGGCGGCCAGCGTCGACCGCGGCCGCTACCGCCTCTACCGCGACGGCGACCCGGAGCCGCTCGCCCTCGAGGGGGCGCCGCGCGGATCGATCTACGGCGTCGCCTTCTCCGAAGATCGGACCGCGCTCGCCCTGTCGCTGGCGGCGGACGGCGGCGTGCGGGTCTTCGTCGGCGCCGTCGCGGAGGAGCCGGCGCACGCCGTCGAGCTCC
>JAGQIT010001057.1 GCA_020431135.1 Myxococcales bacterium
GCCACGCGGTCGAGGAGGCGATGGCTCGGCGCTTCGACGAGCGCAACCAAGAGTACCTCCGGCTGCTCCTCCGGATCTCGCGCCTGCGCGCCTTCTCGATGCCCGTGCTCGCCTTCTCGGGCCTCGTCGGCACCGGCTTCGTCCTCTGGGTCGGCGGCAACCGGGTGATCAGCGGCGACATCGAGGTCGGCGATCTGGCGACCTTCACGACCCTGCTGATGTCGCTCGTCGGCCTGCTGATGGCGCTCGCCTGGGTGCTCACGGCGATCTCTCGCGGCTTCGTCGCGCTGACGCGGATCCAGGCGGTGACGGACACGCCGAGCGGGGTCCCCGAGCCGAGCGACGACTTCGCCGTCGCGCGGCCGCCGGCGCTCGAGCTGCGCGACCTCACCTTCACGTACCCGGGCGCCGATGAGCCGTCGCTGCGCGGGATCTCGGCGAAGGTCGGGCCCGGCGAGACCCTCGGGATCTTCGGCCACACGGGCGCCGGCAAGACGACGCTGATCAACCTCCTCAGCCGGATCTACGAGCCGCCGCCCGGGGCGATCGCCGTCGACGGCCACGACATCCGCGCGCTCAGCCAGCGGCGCCTGCGTGACGGCCTCGCGGTCGTGCCCCAGGACCCCTTCCTGTTCTCGACGACCGTCCGCGACAACATCCGCCTGAAGGGCGAGCGCAGCGGTCACGTCCGCGGGGCCGACGGCGAGGCCTCGGCGGCGACGACCGGCGAGGACTGGACCAAGGCCGACCCCGCGCTCGACCGGGTGCTCGACGCCGCCTGCCTCGTCGACGACCTCGAGGCGCTGCCCAAGGGCCTCGACACCGTCGTCGGCGAGCGCGGGGTGATGCTCTCTGGCGGCCAGCGCCAGCGCGTCGCCCTCGCCCGCGCGCTCTACCGCGGGCCGCCGCTGCTCCTCCTCGACGACGTGCTCTCGGCGGTCGACCAGGGGACCGAGGCGCGGCTGGTCGCGGCGATCCGCGGCCTCCATGATCGCCGCGCCGGCGTCGTCGTGCCGACGACGGTGATCGTCTCGCACCGGACCTCGGTGCTCGAGCACGCCGACGAGATCCTCGTCCTCGACGGCGGCGAGGTCGTCGAGCGCGGCACCCACGCGGAGCTCGTCGCCCGCGGGGGGATCTACGCCGAGACCCACAACCACCAGGGGGCCGAGGCTGATGGCTGACGCGAAGGACAGGCGCGAGGAGGCCGCGAAGAAGGGGGACCAGGGGTCGTCGTGGCGGCCGCTGCTCCGCTTCTACGACTTCGTCCGCCCGCACCGCCGCTGGCTCGTCCTCGGCCTGGCGATGATCCCGATCGTCGCCGGCATGGCGGCGCTGCGCCCCCTCCTCCTCAAGGAGGCGGTCGACGTCGACATCGCCAACAAGGACGTCATCGCCCTGCGGATCACGGCGCTGCTCTTCATGGGCACGGTCGCCGCCGAGTTCCTGGCGATGGCGTCGCAGACCTACGCCCTCCAGCGCGCCGGCCACACGACGATCGCCGACCTCCGCCGCGCCGTCTTCCGCCACATCCTCCGCCTGCCCGCGCGCTTCTTCGACAACCACCCGATCGGCGCGCTGCTCTCGCGGTCGACGACCGACATCGAGGCGCTCGGCGAGACCCTCTCCTTCGGCGTCTTCAACATCCTCACCGACGTCGTCATGATCGTGACGATCCTCGTGGCGATGTTCCTCCTCGACGCGCGCCTGACCCTGCTGTCGCTGGCGGTCGCGCCCTTCCTGGCGATCATCGTCCGCGTCTTCTCGCGCAAGCTGCGGGCGCTCCAGCTCGAGGTCCGCAAGGCCAAGGCGGTGCAGAGCGGCTACCTCACCGAGCAGCTCAGCGGCGCGACCGTGGTCCAGCTCTTCGGCCGCGAGCAGGCGACCGGCGACGAGTTTGAGCGCCTCGGCGACCGCTTCCTGCGCGCGCAGAAGACCGCGAACATCTACGACGCGCTGCTCTTCGCGCTGATGGACGGGATCTCGGCGCTGTGCATCGCGCTGATGATCTACTTCGGCGCGCCCGGCCTCGTCGACGAGGCGGGCCTGACCCTCGGCCTGCTCTTCGCGTTCATCGACTACCTCCAGCGGATCTTCGTGCCGATCCGCGAATTCTCCGGGAAGCTCGCCGTCATCCAGCGGGCGCTCGCCGCCCTCGA
>JAGQIT010001058.1 GCA_020431135.1 Myxococcales bacterium
CCGCGTCGGCCTGGCTGCCGGCGGCCGACGGCGCCCGCTGTGGCGGCGGCGCGGCCCACCTCGCCGGGATCTGGGACAGCGCCCGCAAGGCGGAGATCGGCGGCGCGATCGCGGCGAGCGGGGTCGGCTACGCCGAGGAGACCTGGACGCTCGCCCAGCGCCGCCTCGACAGCTACGCCGAGCAGTGGCTCAAGGCCTATAACCGCGCCTGTCTCGGGCACCAGGCCGGCGACACCTCGGACGAGCTCTATGACCGCCAGATCGCCTGCCTCGACGGCCGCCTCCTCGAGCTCGAGGCGACGTCGAAGGTGCTCGCCGAGATCGACGCGAGCGCGCTGCCGCAGGTCAACGAGCTGATCGCCCTGCTGCCGCCGATCGACACCTGCACCGACACGGAGGCGCTGCGCGAGCGCTTCGCCCCGCCGGCCGACGCCCGTCAGGCCCGCGCCGTCGACAACATCCGCCGCGACCTCACCGAGGTCCGGGCGAAGAACAACGCCGGCTACCACCGCGAGGTCCACGAGGACGCCAAGGCGCTGGTCCTCGCCGCGCGCGAGAGCGGCTACCGCCCGGTCCTCGCCGAGGCGCTCTACGAGTACGGCGAGGTGCTCTACGGCGAGCACCGCCACCCCGAGGCCGAGCCCATCTACCTCGAGGCGCTGCTCACCGCCGACGGCGTCCGCCACGACGACATCGCCGCCCGCGCCGGCACCCGCCTCGTCTTCAACCTCGGCTGGTACCAGAGCCGCGCCGAGGAGGCGCTGATCCGGGCCCAGCACGTGCGGACGATCCTCGAGCGCCTCGGCCCGGGGCACGTCGCCGAGGCCGAGCTGGAGAACGCCCTCGGGGCGATCGCCTACGCCAAGGCCGACTACGCCGAGGCGCGCCAGCACTTCGAGCGCGGCAAGGCGCTGACCGAGAGCCTCACCCTCGAGCGGCCGCCTTGGATCCGCTTCTTCATCCTCCTCAACCTCGGCGAGATCTGCGAGGCCCAGGGCGACATCCCGTGCATGGAGCAGAGCACCGCCAAGGCGCTCGCCGAGGTCGAGGCGGAGTACGGCGCCGACCACCCGCGGATCTCCTACTTCCTCCTGCGCATGGCCCGGGCCCGCGTCTCCCAGGGGCGGATCGACGACGCCCGCGCCCTCCTCCAGCGGATGATCGAGCACTCGGCGGCGACCTTCGGCGAGGACCACCCGCAGCACGGGATGACGGTCTGGCAGGCGAGCGGCGTCCTCCTGTGGGCGGGCAAGCTCGCCGAGTCGCAGGCGCTCTTCGACCGCCTCGGCCCGCCCGACGATCCGAAGGTCGACCACGACGTGTGGTTCCACCTGCGGCGCAGCGAGCTCCAGGAGCTCCACGGCGACCTCAAGGGCGCGCTCACCTCGGTCGAGGCGGCGACGGCGGGCCGCGAGCCCGGCGAGGACGCGAGCCCGCGCGTCATGCAGATGACCCGCAACCGCCACAGCTACCTCCTCAACCGCCACGGGCGCTACGCCGAGGCCGCCGCCCTCGCCGAGGCCGCCCTCGTCGAGGTCGAGAAGACCTACGGCGCCGACCACCCGGACATCTCGGCGCCGCTGACCAACCTCGCGCGGGCGAAGATCGGCAGCGGCGAGTTCGACGTCGCCGCCGACCACCTCGCGCGCGCGCTCGCGGTCGTCGAGGAGCGGGCGCCGGAGCACTGGAAGCTCCTCGATCCCCTCGAGGCGAAGGCCGAGCTCGCCCTCGAGCTCGGCGAGCCGGAGGTCGCGCTCGAGGCCGCCCGCCGGGCCCTCAAGATCCTCAGCAAGCACGCCTGCGTCCCCCACCGCAAGGCGAGCTTCGGCCTCCAGCTCGCCCGCGCCCAGGTCGCCGCCGGCCGCGACCGCGACGAGGTGATGGCGACGATCGACGAGGCGCTGGCCCACGCCGAGGCGGTCGACGGCGCCAACGCGATCAAGGGGAAGATCGACGCCTGGCTCGCCGGCTACCGCGCGACGGCCGGCGCCGACCTCACGCCCGATCTCGACGCCAAGGGATAAACAAGGCCATTCAGACAGGTTACGGCGACGCCCCCCGCGGGCCAGCTACATCAGGATCTCGATGTTCTCGCGGACGTCGCGGCGCTCGCCTATGCGGATGAGGAAGAGCGCGACGGCGCCGAGCGGCGGCCGCCAGAGGTGGTGGCCGAAGCCGACGGTCCAGCGATCGCGGTCGGCGATCACGGCCGCCCGCGCGTCCTCCCCCTGGTCGGCCAGCGAAGTCGCCAGATCCCACGCGGAGTCGCGCGCCCGCGCCATCGAGAAGTTGACGCCGACGTCCTCGATGTTCCCCGAGATCCTGTCGAGGAAGGCCAGCGGCCGCCAGATCTCCGCGAGCTCGCGCTTGACCTGCGCGACCATCGAGCCGAGGAGATCGTTGATCCGGACGAAGTCGTCGCGCAGCTCGACGAGCTCCGAGCCGGGGGCGGCGAGCGCCGCGGCGATCCCGAGATCGAGGTTGATGTGCGCGTTCATCCCGAGGAGGAGGTGCTGGAGGACGAGGGGCATCCACGCGCGGCTCGCCGAGAAGGCGAGGTCCCAGGAGCCTATCGCGGCCTCCTGTCGGCGGTAGGCGTCGACGGCGACGAGGTAGCGGTTGGCGAAGAGCACGTCGAGCCGCTCCATCCGCGGGCCGTCGTCGAAGTAGCCGGCCGCGATCCCCTTCTTCACCTCGATCGTCACCTTGCGGTAGAGGGCCGCGAAGTAGCCGAGCCGGCTGCCGTCGCGGCGGGCCTCGTCGAGCACCCCGTCGAGCGCCTCGATGACCTCGTCGATGGTCTGCGCCTCGGGCATCTAGCCGCCCTCCCTGGCCGCCGGTACGCGCCACCGATCGTGGAGCGACGCGGGGATGTCGAAGCTCGGCCGCGCGCCGGCGCGGCCGGTGCCGATCAACGCGACGATCGTCTTGTGGCTGACGCGGCGGACGATCCAGCGGGCGATCGGCCCGAGGTCCTGGAGGTCGTCGGCGACGCCGACCGCTCTCCGGTAGCCGTTTAGGAAGACGCGCATCCAGTTTCCCTTCGGGACCTCGAGGAGGTCGGCGAGCTCATCGCCGCAAAGGTGCCGGAGCATGGTCGGGTTGATCCCGTCGAAGAGCCAGCCCGGCACCAGGTCGTTGGCGAAGTCGAGGAGCGCGCGGGTCAGGGCGGTCCCCGCGGGCGACGGCCCGCGCTCGCGCTCGCGGACGCGCCGCCACAGCTCGAGGCCGTCGTCGAGATCGCGGAAGAGGAGCTCCTCCTCGACCCCCATGATCGCGCCGACGACGTTCCAGCAGTGCATGTAGGCGTCGCTCTCGGCCGCCGTGAGGTCGACGCCGAAGCGCCGCAGGCTGTCGAGGATCAGCGCCGAGAACGAGCCGAGCGTCGCGACCATCTCGAGCTGGTTTATCGGCAGGCGCGTCGCCGGATCCCAGCGGCCGACCTCGCGCAGGTGCGCGCGGATCGCCGCGTGGAGCAGGCGGACGCGCTGCGCCGACCGGATCCCGCGCCCCTCCGGGCCGAGGCCGCCGGGGACCATCACGTCGACCGTGAAGTGGACCGTCTCGAGGACCCGCTGGCGTGTCAGCTGATCGAGTCGACCTGTCCGAACGAGCACCTCCGCGCCGGCAGGCATCGCGTAGCACTCGGGGAGCGCGCGCAGCATCAGGCCCTGCAGCGCCGGCAGGCCGTAGCGGACGAAGAGCGCCTCGCCGGCGTCGATCCGCGCCGGATC
>JAGQIT010001059.1 GCA_020431135.1 Myxococcales bacterium
CGTCGCGGTCGGCTGCGCCGGCGGCCAGCCCTTCCGGATCGACTGCGCCGCCGCGGGCAAGCGCTGCGTGATGACCGGCGAGGGGGCGACCTGCCGCGCGCCCTCGGCCGACGACTGCGCCGCCGGCAGCCCGCCGAGCTGCGTCGACGACGTCCTCCGCTACTGCCACGACGGCCGCTGGGCGAGCCTCGACTGCAGCTCCCAAGGGGCGAGCTGCGACGCCGACAGCGGCCGCTGCGTTCAGGTGGTCGCGGCCGGCGAGGGCGACTGCGGCGCCTGCGGCTGCCCAACAGGCCCGAGCGGCGACGAGGTCTGCGACGGCCGCGACAACGACGGCGACGGCGAGATCGACGAGGACATCACCTGCGCCCCCGTCCCCCTGATCTTCTTCGTCGTCGGCGACCGCCCCGGCACGAGCCGCGAGGAGCTCGAGGCCCAGGTCGCGCGCCTCGATCGCACCTTCGCCGGCGACCCCGAAGGCGCCGCGCTCGGCCTGCGCTTCACGATCCTCGACGTCGTCCGCCTCGACGTCCCCGCCTGGGTCGACCCGGACGAGGCCGCGTGGGCGCAGATGGCCCAGTCCGAGCGCCTCCACCCCAAGCGCGACGACTTCTACATACCGATCGCGATGGTCGGCTCGATCGCCACCGGCGACGTCCCCAAGGCCGGCGTGGCGACGATCCCCAACGGCACCTGCGGCGGCCAGCGGCGCGGCGCCGCCAACCAGATCGGGGTCGGCCTCGTGATGGTCGCCGATCGCCGCTCGCCGACGACCCTCGCCCACGAGATCGGCCACTTCCTCGGCCTGTGCCACACCCACGCCGACGACGCTGACGTCACCCAGCGGGTGGTCGTCGACGCCGACGGCGAGCCCCTCGACTGCGCCGAGGCGTGCACGTCCACCGGCGACGGCGTCTGCGACACGCCCGCGGATCCCGGCGTCGAGTCCTGCGCGGTCGACCGCGCCTGCGAGGTCACCTGTCCCGGCGACCAGCGCCCGGATCCGCGCAACATCATGAGCTACTACACCTGGTGCCGCCGGCAGTTCACCGCCGAGCAGCTCGCGCTGGTGCGGACCTCGCTGTGGCTGCGCCGCGGCTGGCACCGCTGCCTGCGCGGCCTCCCCGACGAGACCTGCACCTGCACCCCCGCCCTGCGCGAGTGCCCCGAGGCGATGAGCTGCTGGCCGCACAGCGGCGGCGACTCGTGCTGGCTCGACGGCCCGCTGCCCCCCGGCGCCGGCCCCTGCACCCAACACCTCGAGTGCTCTCTCGGGGCGCTGTGCATCGCCGATCCCAGCGCCTCGACCTGCGTCCGCCCCTGTCTCCTCAGCCAGCCCGGCTGCACCTGCGTCGACGTCGGCCTCGAGCACCGGATGTGCAAGGAGGACCTCGGCGCGCGCGCCCGCTGAGGCCCGCGCGCCAGTCCGGGGCCCTCATTCGCCGCGCCTGCCCGCTCCGCGGAGTACCCCCGCCTCGCCAGCGACGCACGGACGGCGACCGGAGAATGGGCGCGTTTGTGCGTCAAGTCGCGCGCAAGGCCGCCCTCCTGGTCGATGAACGATGTCTCCGCGGCCAGGCGCGCCGCCACGCACTGCGCCCGCCCGCGCGTCTGCGCGCGCGGTACCCTCTGCGCCCATGGCCACCCCCGAGCGGATCATCCTCGTCGACGGCAGCTCCCTGATCTACCGCGCCTTCTTCGCGATCCCCGGCAACTTCACGACCTCGTCGGGGCTGCACACCAACGCGATCTATGGCTTTGCGACCATGTTCCGCAAGATCCTCGCGGGGCGCCAGCCGGAGCGCGGGGCCGTGGTCTTCGACCCGCCGGGGCCGACCTTCCGCGACGCGAAGTACCCGCAGTACAAGGCCCAGCGCCCGTCGATGCCGGGCGAGCTCCGCGAGCAGCTCGCGTGGATCGACAAGGTCGTCGAGGCCCACCGCTTCCCGCTCCTGCGCGTCCCCGGCTACGAGGCCGACGACGTCATCGGCACCCTGACCAAGCGGGCCGTCGCCGCCGGCATGGAGGTCCAGATCATCTCGGGCGACAAGGACTTCGCCCAGCTCCTCTCCGACCATGTGGTGATGATCGACACGCTCCAGGGGGTGACCTACGACCCCGAGCTCGCGCGCAAGAAGTGGGGCGTGCCGCCGGCGCAGTTCGTCGACTTCCTCGCGCTGATGGGCGACAAG
>JAGQIT010001060.1 GCA_020431135.1 Myxococcales bacterium
TAGTAGGCGTGCTCCCAGACGTCGACGGTGAAGAGCGCGGTCTGGCCGTGCTTCATCGGCAGGTCGGCGTTGCCGGTGCTGACGACCTTGAGCTTGCCGCCGTCGAGGACGAGCCAGCCCCAGCCCGAGCCGAACTGACCGCCGGCGGTCGCGGCGAACTGCTTCTTGAACTCGTCGAAGGAGCCGAAGTCGCGGTTGATGGCGTCGGCGAGGTCACCGGTCGGGGCGCCGCCGCCGTTCGGCTTGAGGCAGTTCCAGAAGAAGGTGTGGTTCCACACCTGGGCGGCGTTGTTGAAGAGCCCGCCCGAGGCCGACATGATGATCTCCTCGAGGCTCTTGTTCGCGTTCTCGGTGCCCTCGATCGCGGCGTTGAGCTTGCTGACGTAGCCGGCGTGGTGCTTGCCGTGGTGGAAGCTGAGGGTGCGAGCGCTCATCAGCGGCTCGAGGGCGTCCTGGGCGAAGGGGAGGGGGGGAAGTTCGAAACTCATCGCGTACCTCGTGTCGGGGCGTGGGTGGTCGGGAAAGATCGGGGGGTCGCCGTGCGACGGCCGCAACTTGACACGCATGGACGGGGCGGCGCAAGGGTCGGGCCTGCGGCCGCGGAGGGTCTGCGCCGCAGATCGCCCGCGCGCGCCCGTCGGCGTCGCTGAGTTCGGCGCGCAACTGCGTTCATGACGCGCCGCGCGGCGTGAGCCCGCGCTGTGAGAGGTCGAGGAGGCGCCGCGCGGAGCGACGCACGCGGGCGCTCGACGCCCCGCTCGGCGCCGCGATGAACCTGACCTCTGCGACATCCTCCTAGGAGTCGAGCTTGCGCTCGAGCGCCGCCCAGAACCTCGCCTCCATCGTCTCGTCGCCCTCGAGGCCGCGCAGGCGGTTGACCTCCTGCATTCCGGTCGGGCTCGTGACGTTGATCTCCGTGAGGTAGCCGCCGAGGATGTCGAGGCCGACGAAGAACTGGCCGCGGTCGCGGAGGAAGGGGCCGACGCGGGCGCAGATCTGGCGGTCGCGCGGGGTGAGCTCGGTGAGCTCGGGGCGCCCGCCCATATGGAAGTTGTTGCGCAGCTCGCCGACCGCCGGCACGCGGAGCACCGCGCCGATCGGCTCGCCGTCGACGAGGAGGATCCGCTTGTCGCCGTCCTTGGCCTCGGGGACGAAGGCCTGGGCGATCGTCCAGCCCTCGCCGTCGCGGGTCGCGAGCTCGAAGAGGGTCGAGAGGTTGGGGTCGTCCTCGCGGGCGATCACCACGCCGCGGCCGCCGAAGCCGTAGACCGGCTTGAGGATCATCCGCCCGCCGAGCTCGCGCAGCGCGTCGCGGAGATCGGCGGCGTGGCGCAGCAGGTAGGTCCGCGGGATCAGCTGCGGGAACTCGAGGATCGCCAGCTTCTCGCTGAGGTCGCGCAGGCCCGCGGGCTCGTTGACGACGAGGGTCTCGTTGCGCGCGCGGTCGAGCCACCAGGTGGCGATGATGAAGTCGGCGTCGACCGGCGGATCCTTGCGCATGACGACGACGCGGAAGCTGCCGACGGCGCGGATCTCCGGATCGCCGGCGGCGACCAGCGGCGGGCGCTCGTTCGCGGCGCGCGGGGCCGCGAGGCGGACCGGCGTCGCGCGGGCGTAGACCTCGTTGTGACGCAGGCTGAGGCCCGCGAGCTCGACGGCGTAGGGGCGATAGCCGCGGCGCAGCGCCTCGGTGATCATCACGTACGAGGAGTCCGCCGACGGGTTGAGCAGGCGGAGCGGGTCGAGGACGAAGAGGGCGTCGCCGCGGGTCGAGGTGGCCATCGCTCGGCGAGGATAGCAGCGCGCGGGAGGGGCGCGGGCGCGCTGCTGTCGTGAAACTTGGCGGGCCCCGAAGGCCCTGGCAAGCTCGGTGGTCCGTGAGCGACACATCGTCCGCCAAGATCCGCGCAGCCTCCGCGCAGCGCTCCACGACGCCGTCTGGGCCGGCGAACCAGGGCGCCGCCGGCCTCCTGCCGCCGCCGACCTGGTCGCGTGTGCGTCGACTCTCGCTGATCCGCCGCGAGGTCCGCGAGGTCCTCGCGCCGAAGGCCCTCGACCTCCTCTGGGGGCGGCGCGAGGAGATCATCGAGGGCGGGCGGGAGATCGGCCGCCTGCGCTCGGGGAGCGCCGGCTACTTCGCTACGGTGATGGTGACGCTCGACCTCCACGCCTGCCGAGGCCTCTTCAGCGAGCCGGCGGACGTCGCCACGGCGCTCCGCCTCAGCGAGCTGATGCGCGACTCCGAGGACCTCCACGGCCGCCTCGTCGACCTCGTCCGCCCGCAGCTCGCGGCGCTCTCACAGCGGTCGCCGGCGGAGCTGGAGATCAGCCTCGAGTTCCGCGTCCGCGCCGACGGGACGCGGATCCTGATCGACGGCGACGCGATGACGACCCCGGCGTGATAGAGCTTCGGACGACCATGCCAGTGACCAACGCCGACGCGCCGGCCGTCGCCGACGAGCGCCGCGAGGATCTCTACTCGACCCGCGACGTCGCCCGCCTCTTCGAGATCCCCGAGAGCCGCCTGCGCTACTGGGCCCAGACCGGCTTCATCCGCCCGTCGCGGCGGATCGGCGAGCGCGTGCTCTACGACTTCCGCGATCTGATCTCGGTGAAGGTCGCCAAGGAGCTCCTCGCGGCCGGCCTCTCGCTCCAGCGGGTGCGGCGCTCGCTCGACGCGCTGAAGGTCAAGCTCCCCGGCGTCGACACGCCGCTCGCCCGCCTGCGCATCCGCTGCGAGCACGACACCGTCGTCGTCGACGAGAGCGAGCACGCCTTCGAGGCCCAGAGCGGCCAGGTGCTCCTCAACTTCGAGGTCGAGAGCCTGCGCGAGGAGGCGGCCGAGGTCCTCACCTTCCCGGTCATCGATCGCACGGAGAACGCGGCGCCCGGCGACGCCTACGAGTGGTTCCTCCGCGGCTGCGAGCTCGAGGCCGAGTGGGACGGCGAGGATCCCGAGGACGACGCCTTCGTCGAGGCCAAGGGCGCCTACGAGCGCGCGCTCGACCTCGACCCCGGGCTCGCCTCGGCCTACACCAACCTCGGCGCGCTCCTGGCCGCCGGCGGCGACCTCGACGGCGCCCGTGACTGCTTCGATCAGGCGCTCTACTTCGACAGCGAGCAGCCCGAGGCCCAGGCGAACCTCGCGGCCCTGGCCTTGCGCACAGGTGATCCGGAGACCGCGATCGCCGGCTACCGCATGCTCCTGCGCGGCAGCCCCGAGCACATCGAGGCCCACTACGGCCTCGCCCGCGCCTACCTCGAGACCGGCGCCAAGGAGCACGCGCTGTCGCACCTCGAGCGCTTCCTCCGGTCGATCGGTCGCCTCCACCCCGAGGACGTCGACCCCGAGCTCGCGGCCCGCCGCGACCAGGCGGAGGCCGTCGTCGAGGCGCTGCGCAGCGAGCTCGACGTCGGCTAGGGGAGCGAGCGTCGCGGCTGCCGCGGGGCTATCAGGGGCGTGATGGTGGTCGACCGGAGGCTCGCGTGACGACGGCGGGCGTCGCCCGTGAGCGCTGCTTGGCGCGCCTCCTCGAGGCCCTCGGCGCGACGGCGGTCGGCCGCGCCTTCGACCTCGGGAGGATCCGCTCGCTCGCCGACTTCCGGGCCCATGTGCCGCTCCTCAGCCTCGGCGATCACGCCCGCCGCGTCGAGCCGCACCTCGGCTTCGGCCTCGTCGACGCCGGGGACCCCGCGGCCCTGCACGGCGCCGGCCTCGACTGGGAGCGGCCGGCGGTCGCCGACATCTGGCGCGGCTTCCTCGGGGGCGCCGGCGTCCGCGAGCTCGAGGGTCCGGCGGTCGTCGTCCAGGCGCGCGAGCTCGATCGCTGCGTCGATCAGCTCACGGCCGGGGACCTCGCCGCGCTCGGGGCCGAGGTCGCGCGGATCGAGCGGACCGACGACGCCGCCTCCCTCCTCGAGGAGCTCCGCGCGGCCGCCCCGGCGATCGTCGCCGTGCCCAGCGTCTACACGATCACATGGCTTGAGAGACAGGCAGGTCGACCCCTCGATCGGGCGCTGCCGTCGCTGCGCCTCCTCCTCGCCTCCCACGACCTCAGCCGCCGCGCGCGGGCCCGGGTGGCGATCGAGTCGGCGGGGTGGATCCACCGCTCGGGGCGCCTCGGGCTGCCCTCGCCGATCGCGCCGCGCAGCTCCTTCACCCTCGCGGTCGGCTCGCAGATCATCGAGCTGCTGCCGCACCGCGAGCTCGATCACGAGGGCGAGCGGGTCTACGAGGGGCGGACGATCCTTCCCGAGGAGGCGATCCTCGGCTGGCGCTACGAGCTCGTCGTCTCGTCGCCGCTCGGCTGCCTGCGCATGCGCACCGACGCCCACGTCGAGGTCGTCGGCTTCGACCCGCCGACGGCGCTCGCCCCCTTCCCGCGCCCGCGCGTCGTCCGCCTGCGCCCGCCGCCGGCGCCCGTCGCCCTCGAGGGGGTGTCGCTGCCGGGGGCGTGGCTGACGGCGTCGGTGCGCCAGGCCTTCCGCCCCGAGGAGCCGGCCCTCGTCGCCGCGACCGTCGGCCCCGATCCCAGCGCCGTCGATCCGGAGCGGCGGCGGGCGAGCGGCGGCGGCGATCCCTTCGCCGACACCGAGCTGGGGGCGACCCGGCCCGCCGATCACAGCCGGCCGCTGATGCCCCGCCGCCTCCTCGTCCAGGTCGAGCTCCAGGGGCTCGGCCGCCGCGAGCTCCAGCGTGGCCTCGCGACCCGGATCGACGACGATCTGCGGCGGCGCTCGCCGGCCTACGATCACCTCCGGCGCCGCCGCGAGCTCGCGCCGCCGCTGGTCTCAATCGTCGACCCGGGCTCCTTCCAGGCGGCCCAGGAGCGGCGGATCGCCTCGCTCCGCGGGCGCGTCGGCGTGCCGGTCGTCCGCGT
>JAGQIT010001061.1 GCA_020431135.1 Myxococcales bacterium
TCGCCGCAGGTCGCGACCGCGCAGGTGTTGCTGCAGGCGTCGTCGTCGACGTCGTTGCCGTCGTCGCAGGCCTCGACCCCCTCGTAGAGGATCCCGTCGCCGCACACCGCCGTCAGGCACGCGGCCGTGCAGGCGTCGGTGTCGACGTCGTTGCCGTCGTCGCACTCCTCGTCCGCCTGGACGAAGCCGTCGCCGCAGGCCGGCGCCGCGCAGGTGTTGGTGCAGTCGTCGGTGTTGTCGCGGTCGCCGTCGTCGCAGACCTCGACGCCCTCGTAGACCAGGCCGTCGCCGCAGACCGCCATCGTGCAGCTGGTCGTGCAGGCGTCGGTGTCGACGTCGTTGCCGTCGTCGCACTCCTCGCCCGCGTCCACCACGCCGTCGCCGCAGTAGGGCTCGGGGCCGGTCGTCTCGCCGGTCGTCGTCTCCTCGCCCGTCGTCGAGCCCGAGTTCGAGTCTGAGGTCGGTGACCCCGTCGGCGACCCTGTGGTGCTCGCGTCGGTGGTGCTCGCGTCCGTCGTCGTCGTCGTCGTCGTCGTCGTCGCGCTCGTCGTCGTCGTCTCGGTCGTCCCCGAGTCGTCCCCGGAGCACCCGACGAGCGCGGCGCCCAACGCCACGACCCCGATCCACCCTCGTCCCGTCCACCTGCGAACCATGGCGAGAGTCAAACACAGGGGCAGGTCGGCGACTACAGGCGAGTTCGCTCAGCCGTCCCTTCGAGTGGACGCTTCGGCGCCAGCACACAGCGGCCGCCGAGCCGATCCAACGGGTTCACGCGCCGTCGACCGTACATGTCCTTAAGTTATGGTCGTACTCCCGCGCGGAGGCCGTCCGGGTTCTCCGGGAGCGTGCTCTCGCGCGGCGTCGTCGCCCGGCTCGCCGTCGTCAGCTCGCCGCGGCGCCGGGCGGACAGTAGCTCCTGACGGAGCCGAGCACTCGGCCCCCCTCCTAGGAGGCCAGCGCCTGCCCGCGCAGGCCCGCGGCCCACCCCTCGAGATCGCTGATCGTCGCCGTGAGAACGTCGCCGGCGCTCCCCAGCTCCGCGAGCGCGTGCTCGAGGAGCTGGCGGCCGCGACGGATCCGCGTCTTTGCTGTCCCAAGGGGCAGATCGAGCGTCGCGGCGACGTCGGCCGCGGTCATCTCCTCCCAATAGACGAGCTCGAGGACGATCTGATAGTCGAGCGGGATCCGCCGCAGCCCCTCGAGGAGGAGGCGCTGCTCCTGACGCTCGGCGATCACCCCGCTCGGGGACGGGTCGAGATCGGCGGCCGAGACGTGGGTGAAGTCGAGGTGATCGCCGTCGCGCCGCTTGCCGCGGTAGTGCTTGCGCAGCTGGTTGCAGGCGACGGCGAAGAGGAAGCTGCGGAAGCGCGACCGGTCGCGCAGGCGGCCGAGCGCCTCGAAGCAGCCGAGGAATGTCCGCTGGGCCAGGTCGTTGCTCGCCGCCGGCGCCTTGTTGCGGAAGAAGCCGAGGACGCGGCCGTAGTAGCGATCGACGAGCTGCTTGCCCGCGCCCCGGTCCCCGGCCATGTACGCCTCGACAAGCTCGCGGTCGCCGGTCATGCCCGCAGTGTATCCTGGGCCTC
>JAGQIT010001062.1 GCA_020431135.1 Myxococcales bacterium
TCGGGGTAGCGGCGGAAGATCCCGTCGCTGAAGGGGAGGCGCCGCGGCGACTCGAGGTAGGCCGCGATCCGCGGGCGCTCGGCGATCGCGTCGCGGAGGGCGACGAGCCGCGGGATCTGGCCCCGGATCGCCGCGAACGCCCGCGGGAACGCGTGCTCGATGCCGACGAGGACCTGGAACATCGACAGGTCGACGACGCTGAGCGCGGCGAAGAAGTGGGGCCCGTCGCTCACCCCGAGGGCGCGCTCGAAGTAGCCGAGGAACTTGCCCATGCGCGTCGTCGTGAACTCCTCGGCGCGCCGCCGCGCCTCGTCCCTCTGGATCTCGTAGACCTCGTTGTGGCGCACCGGGTGGTGGGTGTCATGGACCTCGCCGACGAGGTCGGCGATCGTCAGCTGGAGCTGGTTGGCGCGGAAGAGGTCGCCCTCGTCGGCCGGCACGAGTTCGTGGCGGCGGCCGAGGTAGATCGCGATGTTGGCGACCTGGGCGAGCACGAGATCGCCGTCGACGAGGACCGGCGGGGCGAGGGGAGGGATCCCGGGGCTCCCCAAGAGAACCTCGCGGATCGCCGCGAAGCCGCCGCCCTCGGCCTCGGGGAGGCGAGCGACGTCGACGTAGGGGGCCGCGGCCTCCTCGAGGATCAGGCGGACGAACTCGCCGCGTCCGGGGATCGTCGGCCAGTAATAGAGGTGGTAGGGGGCGGGGGCGGTCATCGGCGGTCCTCTGTCTCTTCGGGAATGTCGGGCGGGCGTCCCGAGGGGGGCGAGCGCGCCGGGCGAGCGTAACAGCGCTCTGCGGCCGCGGCGAGGCGGACCGCGGCGGCGAGCGCGTGGGCCCTCGCCGCTGCGAACGGCGTACAATCCCGGCGAGGACGGCTATGCATCTCAACCTCTCCCACCCCGACGTCCGGGCGAACCCGTACCCGACCTACGCGTACCTCCGCGAGCACGCGCCGGTGACCTCGATCCACCGCGCCGTCGTCGGTCGGACCTGGTACCTCAGCCGCTACGAGGACGTCATGGCCGCGCTCCGCGACCCCCGGCTCGTCAACGATCGGCGCAGCGTCGGCGACGGCCACGGCGATCCGTGGTGGCTGCCGAAGGCGCTCAACGCCTTTCGCAACAGCATGATCACCACCGACGATCCGGGGCATCGACGGCTGCGCAGCCTCGTCCAGATCGCCTTCACGCCGCGGATGGTCGAGTCGCTGCGCCCGCAGGTCGAGGCCGTCGTCGCCGCCCAGCTCGACGTCCTCGCCGCCAACGCGCGCGCGGGCAAGGCCGACCTGATCGCAGACTTCGCGCTGCCCGTGCCGCTGTCGATCATCTCGACGATGATGGGCGTGCGCCCGGGCAAGGACGCGGCCTTCCACGGGATGACCAACCGCTTCCTCGAGCTCGCCGATCGCGGGATCGCCGGCCTCTTCCTCGGCGCCCGCAACACGATGCGGATGGTCCGCTTCTTCCGCGAGGTGATCGCCGATCACCGCCGCGAGGCCCGCGACGATCTCGTCACGGCGCTCCTCGACGCCGAGGCCGACGGCGAGCGCCTGAGCGAGGACGAGGTCCTGTCGATGATCTTCCTCCTCCTCCTCGCCGGCCACGAGACGACCGTCAACCTGATCGGCAACGGCGTCCTCGCGCTCCTCGACAACCCCGAGGCGCTCGCCGACCTGCGCGGCGATCCGTCGATCATCGACACCGCCGTCGAGGAGCTCCTGCGCTACGCCAACCCTGTCGAGCAGACGACGCCGCGCTACGCCAAGGAGGCGCTCGAGATCCGCGGCCAGCGGATCGAGCGCGGCGAGGTCATCATCCCGCTGGTCGCCGCGGCGAACCGCGATCCGGAGGCCTTCGACGACGCCGACACGCTCGATCTCCGGCGCTCGCCGAACCGCCACGTCGCCTTCGGGCTCGGCGTGCACTACTGTCTCGGCGCGCCGTTGGCCCGGATGGAGGGGCGAATCGCGATCCGCGCGCTCCTCGACAGATTCCGCGACATCCGCCTGAAAATCCCGCGCGATCGCGTTCAGTGGCGGAGCACGACGGTCGTCCGCGGCCTCCGATCGCTGCCGCTGACGCTCGCCTAGGACGCCCGCGAACTCGACGTGCCGTCGTAGCGGCGGCCGCGGGGTGAGGCCGCGGCGAAACGGCGTTGTCTCTCCTGCGTGGCGCCTGCGAGAGCGCGGACCTCCGCGAGCGCGCGGCGGCGGGTCGGTGGGCGCTCGCGGGGGCGCTCAGGCTGCGCGAGCGCGGGGTCCCCATCGCGGCGCGGCCGCATGGCCGCCGCATTTCCTCCGCCGGGCGGCGGGCCCCCGCGGTACATACATAGAGAGATGCGGCGCCTTTGCGACGGCGGCGTCGCGATGATGAGGCACCGGATGACCTACGCACCACCGAACAGCACCGACAGCAAAGTCAACTTCCGCTCCCGCTACGAGAACTACATCGGCGGCGAGTGGGTCCCGCCGGCCAAGGGCCAGTACTTCGAGAACATCACCCCTGTGATCGGTCGGCCGTTTTGCGAGGTCGCGCGATCGAGCGCCGAGGACATCGACAAGGCCCTCGACGCGGCCCACAAGGCCAGGGACGCCTGGGGTAAGACGTCGGTCGCCGAGCGCTCCGCGATCCTCAACAAGATCGCCGACCGGATCGAGGCGAACCTCGAGATGCTCGCGATCGCCGAGACCTGGGACAACGGCAAGGCGGTCCGCGAGACGCTCGCGGCGGACCTCCCGCTGACGGTCGATCACTTCCGCTACTTCGCCAGCGTGATCCGGGCCCAGGAGCACGGCGCCGGGATCCTCGACAACAACACGGTCGCCTACCACTTCCACGAGCCGCTCGG